>JBMCPG010000140.1:0-5094 GCA_048626035.1 Cyclonatronaceae bacterium | reverse complement strand
GGCTGAGATCCACAAGGGTAGTTTTTGCCCCGGCCTGTGCGCTCACTTGTGCAATCCCGTTTCCCATGGTGCCGCCGCCGACGACGGTGATGTTCTTAATTTCCATATTAAATAGGCTGTTTTATGTAATAAATGCACTGATGCAAGCAACGGCAACGATGCCATCACTCTTTAAAAAAAGCGGTTTTCTAATGAAAAGGTACGTTTTTATGATGAAAAGGCCAGCATAGGTGCCGGCCTTTCTCCCGTATTTTGCAAGTTTTAATGTATGGGCACGCAGGGGCTTTTCATGCCGTTAGCTGCCGCCTTTCAGCGGGTGCGGTCAATAAATTCCTGATTATCGACAACCGGCCGCACGTTGCTGTTCGCCACTTCAACGAGCGTGCTGTAAATAAGCCGGGCGCGGCTGGAGAGCAGATCGAAAGGGATGAGCTCGATTTCGTCGGAGGGCGTGTGATAATTGTCGTGCAATCCCGAAAAGAAGAAAATGAAGGGCACGCCTAGCCGCCCAAAATTCCAGTGATCGCTGCGGCGATAGAACTGATTGCGGTCGTCGAGGTCGTTGTAGCGCATATCGAGGGTAAGGTTTTCGGTATGCCGGTTGGCTTGTTTAAGCAGGCGGTCGAGATCTGAGGAAATAATTTCGGCGCCAATTATATAGATGTAGTCTTCGTCGCTGCCTTCGTATTCGTAGTCGATACGCCCAAACATATCGAGGTTGAAGTTGGCTACGGTTTGCTCTATCGGAAACACTGGATTATCGGAATAGTAGCGCGAGCCGAGCAGGCCGTTTTCTTCGGCCGATACAAATAAAAACAGGATGCTGCGGTCGAGGCAGTGGCCTTCATCTTTGGCCTGCTGAATGGTTTGGGCCAGCGAAAGCGTGCTTACGGTGCCGCTTCCGTTATCGTCGGCACCATTGTTAATCATATCTCCGTTTTCGTCGGGCTGCCCGATTCCTATATGATCGTAGTGGGCCGACATCACAATCACTTCATCTTTGAGGGTTTCGTGGCAGCCTTCGACAACACCGAGCACGTTTTTAGCGGGAATGGTCTCCTCTTGCCGGTCGGTGCTATAATGCAGGGCGTATTCTATGGGGAAGTCGGCCGGGTTTCGGGCTCCCGTTTTAACCCCGGCCCGCAGCTCGCGCAGCTCTGCCAGGGAGTCGATGGAGAGCAGGCGCATCGCCATATCCGGGCTGATTTGCTTCACAGCCGCCGAGAAGCCCTGCTGCCCGCCCCGGTCGGGAAGCCGGATGCCGCTTGGTTTATCGATAAGCTGGCTTCTTCGCAGCGCCTCGGTGTCGAAAGCTTGTGCGGCGGAAGCATCGGCCAGGTATTCGGGCGCAATTACCAGAAGCCCGCGGGCGCCGCCGCGAAACACGTAGGAAGTGAGCATATCGCGCAGGGAGGGAACTTCGCCGGCTTCGATTTCGGCATCGGTACCTTCAAAAACCAGCACCCATTTTCCTTGAATATCGGCTGAGGATTCCGCCGCTGCCCCGCCGAAAACAATATCTCCACGAATGGCCGCGGCTCCGCCAAAAGCGGTAAAAAAAGCGCCGGCATCGCCTTCCGACACGCTTTGCTGCCAAACCCGCACGCTGTCGCCGCCGGAGGTATCGAACAGCTCGTAGCTCAGCGTTTCGGCACGAAAGCCATACAGATCAAAATGTTGAAAATAGCTGCCATCGTCGCCAGCCGGGGCGACTCCGTACGATTTTAGCTCATTAACCAGATAGTCGGCGGCCATCTCCACGCCCGGCTCGCCTGTGCCCCGGCCCATCATGGAATCGCTGGCCATCACGTGCAGATGCTCCTGCAGCAATTCGGGCGTAATGATGCGGCGGAACGCGAAAAAATCTTCGTTAGGCGCCTGTCCATTTTGCAGGGTGATGGCTTCGGGGGCGGTAGCCGGCTGGGTAGCGGCGGGAACAGCCATCATCAGAAAAAATAAAACCGAAGCAGCAGCAGATAAAAAGGCAGAGGAGGATGGGGGCGAAAAAAACATCATAATAAAAGCTTGAAAAGGAATAAAGAAAGCCGCAAGGCGCGCCAAAGTCGCTTTTTGCAGACAGAAAGCCGGTAATATAATGCAAAGCCGGCGGTTAAAAAATCACGGGCGAAAGCCGTATCTTTGCGCGAATTTGAGAACATTATTTTCCACAAAAAACGCAGGTAAAAAATATTTCATGATTCAACGCAAGCAAACAGTATTTCTGGCATTGGCCATTATATTCAATATTTTATTTTTATTTACGCCTCTTTTCGAACACATGCTGGAGATGCCCAACGAGCTCCTTACCGGCCTTGCCGCCGGCTTTGGTATCGCCTTGCTGGCCTCAACCGGCATTACGGGCGTGGCCATCTTTCGCTACGATAATTACGACGCGCAAATCAAGCTAATTGGCTATGCCGCGCTGTTCGAAGGAATTGCGGCGGGCCTGGCGGCGGGCACGCTTTTTAGCATGGGCCATATTGGCAGCGAATCGCTGGGCGAGGTGTTCGGCGCGGGGCTGCTTCCGCTGGCTGTTGTGCTGCAATTGCTGGGCATAAAAGGAGTGAAAGACGACAAAAAAATCATCAAATCTATGGATCGGCTGCGGGATTAAATATCCGGCGTTCGCTTTTCTAATGCTTGCTAAAATGCCTTTCTGCGCTTGAATTCTTCCGATACGCCTTCTACTCTGCGGCTTGTGCTTTTGCTGGCGGCCGGCATGGGCACCTTTGCCTTCGCGCCCATTCTGGTGCGCCTGGCCGGCGATGTGCACCCGGTGCATCTGGCCACGATCCGCACGGTTTCGGCCGCGCTGATGCTGCTTCCGTTCTGGCTGGCGGCCCGTTCGCGGGGCGAATTTTTTGCCTGGAAGCGCCGGGATGCTTTTTACGCCTGGGCGGCCGGCGGCTTTCTGGCGCTGCACTTCATGTTTTGGTTTGCCTCCCTGTCGCTCACGTCTGTAGCCTCGGCCTCGGTGCTGGTAACCATTCATCCGGTGATGCTCATTGTTGTCGAATCGGTGGGTAAAACCGCTCGTTTCGGCCCCGTAACCTGGCTGGGCGTATTGGTAGCTTTTGGCGGCTCGGCGCTTTTAGGCATTATGGACACCGACCCGGCGGCGACGTATTCCAACCCGGTGTTAGGCAATCTGCTGGCTTTGGGCGCGGCCGTCTTTTTTGTGGTTTATTTGATGCTCAGCCGGCATCTGCGCGCCAAAAGCGGCTGGCTGGATTTTGTATTTCGTGTATATGCGGGCACAGGCGTAGCCAGCCTGCTCGTTTTTCTGGTGATGGGGCTGTCGCCACAGGCCAGCGCCGTAGCGTGGATGTGCGGGTTGGCGCTGGCGGCCGGGCCGCAAATTCTGGGCCACGGCTCGGTCAATTACAGCGTGCGCTTTGTAGCTCCCACCTTGCTTTCTACCCTTATTCTGGCCGAACCGGTCTTTGCTATTATGCTCGCCGTTGTGCTCTTCGACGAGCGGCCCGGCCTCGCAGAATCGGCCGCCATGCTTGTAATTATGGCAGGCGTTGCCCTCACCTGGATTGGGGAACACCTGAAAGCACGTAAATAGGACGTTATCAAACGTTTGCAGCTTTACCAGCAGGCTTTATAAATAGCTGACATATTTGCCTGTTGGATAACGAAAAAAAACCCTTAAATTTGCATAAACAACTAAAAACAAAATAGGGCACTTAACTCAACAAAGTATTAACGTTTCCTGCTGTTTAAATTAGTTCTTCTGTTTTTTTCGCTATATGTGTACTTGCTTTTACAGCTTTCCATTCTATTATTATTCGACATCATATTCAGGAAAAACATATTCGGCAACCATTGTTTAAATCCTTTTTGCAACCCCAGAGCCGCGTATAGCCCTGATCGGGCAAGTTTAGCTCAAGGTATCCATCACTCCATTTAAAATACAGACGCAGGACCTATGAAGGCACTTTACTAACCTTCTTTGCAACACAGCTTTCCCCATTATCGCTACGCACTTTAGTTACTAAAACATTCGGGAAGGCGTTTCAGGAAACGATCCACATTGGCAGCGCGCCGTGCAATACGACCCAAACCGCCTCAAATGTAGTATAAAGGGCGGAATTGAAGTCTTAAAGTTGGCATGATGTATGTGTGATCAGAGGCAGCCATCATAAATAAAGAGCCTACAAGAAATTGCACCCTACCCGGCCAGGGCTATTAAAAGCTTTTCCGGGCAACAAAACGCGGTAGCAGCGTATGCATTTATAAAACACGATTGCAACGGAATCTGACCCGTCAAACACGTATAACATTACTTCCACATTTGCGCCAGCAGATTTCAGACTATGGCGCGAATTCTTGAACACTACGATTATGAAACATTTCTCTACTTTCAACCACACCGCCCGCCGGCTGCGCCACAACATTATACCAGGCGTGCTTATTGCCGGTACGCTTAGCTTTATGATAAGCTGCAGCACAGAAAATGACCCGGACACCCCAACGCCGGTCATCAGCAATAGCGAGCGCATGGGCATCAGCGAAACCGAACCGGTAGAGCGCGATTGGGATGCCATTCAGGAAGAAGGCGTTTTACGTATGGTTACCCGCTTCAACTCCAGTTCCTATTTCTTGCATCGCGGCGAAGAGAAAGGCTTTGAGTACGAATTTGCCCGCGCCTTTGCCAAAGCGCACGATTTAGACCTTGAAGTTGTAATTGTGGGTAACGACGATCATCCGATAGACATTCTGAATTCCGGTAAAGGTGATTTTATCGCCGCTAATTACAGCATCACACCCGAGCGCGACGAGTTTATCGATTTCACGGCCTCTTATAATGAGGTCAATCAGGTGCTGGTATTTCCCCGGGACCGGCAGGGTGATATTCCCGCCAGCCTTGAGGAAGCCGCCGGCATAGAAATCAGCGTCCGGAGCGGGAGTTCTTATGCAACCACGCTCCGCGAGCTTAAAGAAACGCACGGCTATAGCTATACTATAAACGAGCTTCCCGGAATGTGGGATGCCGAAGCCATCATGTTTGCCTTAGCTGATGGCGAGTTTGAGGCTACCGTGGCCGACGAAAACCTGTTCCGCGCCACCTCCAATTACATCGACGGC
>JBMCPG010000139.1:0-5166 GCA_048626035.1 Cyclonatronaceae bacterium | reverse complement strand
AGCCAAAGTACTCTTTTGGGCGGGTCGTGTCCAGAGCTCGTCGCGGTTGGCCGTCGGGTTTGCTTGTGTCCCACGCCATTTTGCCCTCGTAGCCGACCAGGTTGCGGATATTCTCGGCCAGATCCTTGATTGTAATCTCGAATCCGGCGCCGAGATTTACCGGCTCCGGGTCGTCGTAGTGCTTCGTGGCCAAGACTATACCACGAGCACAGTCCTCAACATACAGGAATTCCCTGCTGGCTGAGCCGGTGCCCCAGACTGTTACGCTCTCCTGCCCTTTCTCTTTGGCTTCGCAGAACTTGCGGATCAAGGCGGGGATCACGTGGCTGGTCTCCAAGTCAAAGTTGTCGCCCGGGCCGTAGAGGTTTACCGGCAACAGATAAATTCCGTTCAGACCATATTGCTGTCGGTAGGCCTGCAGCATCACCAGCAGCGATTTTTTCGCGATTCCGTACGGAGCGTTTGTCTCTTCCGGATAGCCGTTCCACAGGTCCTCTTCCCTGAACGGAACCGGCGTGTACTTCGGGTACGCACAGATCGTCCCGACCTGCACGAACTTCTTTACGTCGTTCAGCCGGGCGTGTTCGATCAAATGCAACCCCATGGCCATGTTGGCGTAGAAAAAGCGGCCGGGATTGTCCCGGTTGGCACCGATTCCGCCCACCTCCGCGGCAAGATGAATGACCACCGTCGGGGACATGTCTGCGTACATGCGCCTAACGTCGGCTTCCGAAGTCAGGTCGTAGTCTGTACGGCGCGGCACCAGGATGTTCTCCTCGGCCATCCCCTCTTCGCGCAGCCGCTTCTGTACGAACTTCCCAAGGAAACCCGCGCCGCCGGTCACAACGATTCGCTGTTCTGTCAGATCCATGCTCATTGCTGCTCCCGATCAGGCGCTTTTCGTACCGTGGCCGTTGCTTGCCCGGTGTTTGGCGATAACGCTTTCTTCCTCGGCGATTTCCCAGTCGTGCTCGACCATCATCCGCGCCAGGTCCTTGAACTTAACCCTCGGTTCCCATTGGAGTTGCTTCTTCGCTTTGCTGGGATCTCCCAGCAGAATGTCGACCTCGGCCGGTCGGAAGTAACGTGGATCGATCTCAACATGATCTTCCCAGTTGAGATCCGCCATGCGGAAACACATCTCGCAGAACTCGCGAACACTGATCTTATGTCCGGTCGCGATCACATAGTCATCCGGCTCGTCCTGCTGGAGCATCAACCACATCGCCCGGACGTAGTCGCCGGCATAGCCCCAGTCACGCTCGGCATCAAGATTGCCGAGATATAATTTCTCCTGCAGGCCGAGCTTGATTCGACCCACCGCCCGCGTGATCTTTCGGGTCACGAACGTCTCACCCCGGCGAGGCGACTCATGGTTGAAGAGAATGCCACATGAAGCATGCAATCCGTAGGACTCACGGTAGTTCACCGTGAGATGATGGGCGAACACCTTCGCGCACGCGTATGGGCTTCGTGGATGGAACGGTGTCATTTCAGTCTGCGGTGTCTCGCGAACCTTGCCGTACATCTCCGAACTGGATGCCTGGTAGAATCGAATCTGATAGCCAGTCTTGTCCTGATGTTCGCGCAGGGCTTCGAGCACCAGGCTCACATTGCCTTGCTGGAGATAGCGCACGCCGCCGTGTACCAGTTTTGTAGAACGGCTGGAAGTCCCTTTGGCGTAGTCGTACTTTTCTAATAAGAGCGTTTTGTATCCGCGCGAGCTGGCTTCAATGGCCGCTCCCAAACCGCTGGCACCACCACCAATAATGATGATGTCCCAGAAATCGGTGTGGTTACGGATTTCTTCAATCATGTCTTGTCTTTTCATAATAGCCTCACTTGCAGAGTTTAAAAAGAGAGTCCCGCCCCGTAAGAAAAGACGGGACTCCGGTGAATTAAAGGCTAATCAATACGTAGCGTATAGTAATTTCCGCTTTTTTTCTGGCTTTTTTCCCAGGTATTGCGTGTAGCCTTGAAATACGAGGGCAAGCAATCGGAAGGAATCGGCGGGTAGTTGAACCATGCCGTAGTCCTTCCGAAAACACATTCCTTTTGCTTTCAATATCAACCTTCGGCCCAGGCACGGGCGGCTTTTACAGCACGCTTCCAGCCTTTGGTTAATTCATCGACATGGGCTTTTTCCATGGATGGCTCAAACTTTTTCTCAACCTGCCATTGCTCGCTGATGCTTTCCATATCGGGCCAGTAGCCTACGGCCAGGCCGGCCAGATAAGCGGCACCCAGGGCGGTGGTTTCGGTTACGTTTGGCCGGATTACCGGCACTTGCAGAATATCAGACTGGAACTGCATCATCAGGTCATTAACGGTGGCGCCGCCATCTACGCGCAGTTCTTTGATGTCAATTCCGGAGTCGGCGTTCATAGCGTTCACTACGTCCATGGTCTGGTAGCAGATGGAATCCAGGGCGGCTCGAGCCAGGTGTGCCGAGCCGGTTCCGCGGGTCATACCCACTACCGTTCCGCGTGCATATTGATCCCAGTAGGGTGCGCCAAGGCCGGCAAAGGCGGGTACAAGATAAGCGCCGCCGCTATCCTCTACTTTAGACGCAAGCGCTTCCACGTCGCTGGATTTATTGATGATGCCCATTTCATCGCGCAGCCACTGTACTACCGCACCGGCGATAAAAATGGAGCCTTCCAGAGCGTAAGAAGTTTTTCCGTTTACTTTCCAGGCGACAGTGGTAAGCAGGTTATTTTTGGACGGGACGGGCTTATCGCCGATGTTCATCAGCATAAAGCAGCCGGTTCCATAAGTATTCTTAACCATACCTTCTTTATTACACATCTGTCCGAACAAGGCCGCCTGCTGGTCTCCGGCAATCCCGGCGATGGGCACTTTACTTGCAAAAATAGTAGTTTTCGTGCGGCCGAAAACTTCAGAAGACTGCTTGACTTCCGGCAGCATGCTGCGTGGCACGTCCATAATTTCGAGCAGCTCGTCGTCCCAGTCCATCGTATTGATATTAAACAGCAGGGTGCGCGAGGCATTAGTTACGTCGGTAATGTGCAGCTCGCCGCGCGTCAGGTTCCAGATCAGCCAGGAATCGACCGTGCCAAAGGCCAGTTTTCCGGCTTCTGCTTTTTCGCGGGCACCTTCCACGTTGTCTAAAATCCACTTTACTTTCGTGCCGGAAAAATAGGCATCAAGCACCAGACCGCTTTTTTCCTGGATTTTTGACGCCAGGCCTTTGCCTTTTAACTCGTCGCAAAACTCGGCCGTCCGGCGATCTTGCCAAACAATGGCATTGTAAACAGGCGTGCCGGTTTCGCGATCCCATACAATCGTAGTCTCGCGTTGGTTTGTGATACCGATTCCGGCAATATTGTTGCCGTTAAACCCCTTTTTCGTTACCGCTTCTGCGGCTACACCAGCTTGTGTAGACCAGATTTCCTGGGCATCGTGCTCTACCCAGCCGGGCTTGGGGTAAATCTGGCGAAATTCTTTCTGAGCTGTTGAGATGATATTTCCGCCCTTATCAAACAGAATAGCGCGCGAGCTGGTGGTGCCTTGATCCAGCGATAAAATAAATTTATCCATAGTTATTCCACTTTATGTTTTGATTTTATGGTTGGGAGTCGAAATTTATAGAAAAGCGCTTTTTAAGTGCAAAATAGCGCTTCTATTTTTGATCTGCATATAAGTAATGAATTTTCAAACTAAAATGAAAGCACTTTCAATAAAAAATGAAACTTATTCTATTTTCATTTTTATCAAAGGTTTAGTCGCAGTATAAAAGGGCTTCATCATACCCTTTTTGAAATTTTATACCCAGCCCGAATATTTTTTTGGACACCACTTTTGAGTTGATGCCTGAAGAGAGAGGTGAGCAAGCAGGCAGCTATGTGCTTTTGGTATGCCTGTCCAGCCTTAACTTTTCGGTTGCTTTCTGCCATTTTAAAAGCATAAAGAGGCCGGCCGGTGTAGCTTAAGATTTACGTGGCAGGCTTTTTTGCAGCCCGCCGGGATTTCCTACTAAACACGTCCTTATAATAGCATTTTTTTGAATTACAGAGGCTTGTATTTACTGAGCAACATGAATATACACAAATTTGCGTATCCTCAAAAAATAATTAAAAAAGCCCTTTTCTATTTTTTTTCGAAAACGGACTTCGTGTTTTTTGCTTGCTATCATGCATAGGCGTTGAGAGAGTAATAAGGGGCATGAAGCCGGTCGGAATTCAGAATACATGCTTCTGGCCGGTGTGGCGGTGAACGCTGTTCAGGTATTTAACATTTAATTATTTGCACTCCGATATACGCGTTGTGTATCCCATGCTTCGAAAGGTTTACTAACTTCAAAATAAAACGACAAGGTTCTACTTATGGCTGGAATTATTGCATTATCAGGATTAATTGTATCGCTTATAGCTTTTGCCGGCCTGTATTTTATGTCGCTGAAAGATGAAAACTCGACTTACGATAAGAATAAGGTGCAGAATAATACCGATTATGATGGTATGGGCACTTTTAGCCGCTATATAAATAAATGATTTTTATTTAGGCGCACTCAATATGAAATACGCGATTCGTCAGTGCCTTAAAAAACACGACCGCTCGATACAGCTGTATAAAATACCGGGAGCACTTTTGATATGGCTCGCCTTGCTCATAAATATTTTTCCATCACAAACACACGCGCAATCATCTGCTTTTGAACGTGTGCAGAGCGAGAAATCGGCTTCTTCTCTTTTTTATGATGAACTACCAGGCAGCAGCAGTTATCTGGAAGTTGGCAACGCGCGCTTACAACAGGAACGCACCGCAATGCTCATTTTGCTTAGTTGGGGGCTTGGAAGCCTTGCCGCAGGTTCGGGCGTTGCGCTATCAGGGACTGAAAAGTATCAGGATTTTGCGCTTATGAATGCCGGCTGGGGAGCTGTAAATGCTGGAATTGCCGCATTTGCACTGGCCGGAGCTGATAGCTATACCGCGGCTACGAGTTTTGAAACGGTCTTGAAAGATGAGCAGTTTTTTAACCGCATCCTGGCTATAAATTCAGGACTGAATGTAGCTTACGTATCGGTAGGGTTTAGCATGAATTATTTGGGTCAGAGTAGCCGCACCCGGCAATTTGGCTCGGCGGTGATGCTGCAAGGCGCGTTTTTAATGGCTTTTGATGCATGGTTGTTGTGGAATTCCAGT
>JBMCPG010000138.1:0-5169 GCA_048626035.1 Cyclonatronaceae bacterium | reverse complement strand
AAGACAGCATGCGCGGGTTTGTGAAAGCTTTGGACGACTCCACGCTTTCGCTCTCGGGCACGCCGCTCGACACTACTTTCGCCGAAACCAGCGTGAGCAACTTCCGAGAAAGCGCCATACGCTTTGAACGCGCCTATTCCTACGTTGAATCCGAAATACCGGATGCCGACCTGAATATGCTTACCGAAGAGGCGCTAGCAGGCATGTTTTCCAGCCTTGATCCCTACACTACCTACATCGATCCCGACCAGAGCGACCGGGTGCGCGAAAGTTTTGATGGTAAATTTCAGGGCATTGGTGTACAGTTTGAAATTATCGCTGACAGCATTACCGTAATTTCGGCGATCTCCGGCGGCCCGAGCGATCAGCTTGGCATCCGTTCCGGCGACCGCATCATCTCCATAGATGATGAAAATGCTGTCGGATTTTCGCAGGAAGACGTGCTCAACACCCTTCGCGGCCCCAAAAACTCCAAAGTTGATATTGGTGTCAAGCGTCCGGGCGAATCTCAGGTTATGGACTTCACTATAACACGAGACGATATCCCGCTCTACACTATTGATACCTCCTATATGCTGGATGAGCGCACCGGCTACATCAAAGTAAACCGCTTTGCTTCAACAACTTACGAAGAGTTTATGGAATCCATGGAAGAGCTTAAGGAAATGGGCATGGAGCGCTTAGTCCTGGATGTGCGGTTTAATCCCGGCGGCTTTCTCGACCAGGCCGTGCGCATGACCGGCGAGTTTTTTCCAGAGGGCACCCCGCTGGTAAGTACCAAAAGCCGGCATTCGCGTTTCACCAGCGAATATAATACCCGCAGCGACGGCAGCTATCAGGATTTACCGCTTATTGTGCTCATCAACGAAGGCTCGGCCTCCGGTAGTGAAATTCTGGCCGGTGCCATCCAAGACAACGACCGCGGCCTCATTGCCGGACGGCGAACGTTTGGCAAAGGCTTGGTACAGCAGCAATATGAGCTGGTAGATGAAAGCTTTATCCGCGTTACCATTTCGCGCTATTACACGCCGGCCGGGCGTTTAATTCAGAAGCCTTTCCGGGGCGGAAAAGAAGAATACGCCCTCGAAATCATGAACCGCCCCGATAATGCCACTACCGACGTGCGCGACTTCATCAGCAACCTGCCCGACTCTCTGGAGCACGAAACCCGTGCCGGCCGAACTGTTTATGGCGGTGGCGGCATTGTGCCCGATCATATTTTACAAGCCGATACCACCCGCAGCGAAGTCTTAGGATTTATGCGCCGCAACAATATTGGTTTTGAGTTTGTGCGCGACTTTCTCGATAACAATTCTGAAGATTTCCGTGCCCGGTGGGAAGACGATTTTGAAGGCTTCCGCGAAGAGTTTAGCTGGGATGAACGGTACATGGATGATTTCTGGAACCGTATGGAAGATGCCGGCATGGTCTATTCCGATACGACAGAAACGGCCACTTATGAAGATGAAAAACTCTACATTAATCCTGAACTCGTAGAGCGCGACCGCGATATTCCGGCCGGCTTTACCAAGGCCGAGCTGGCCCGGCAGATTTGGGGTACCGAGAAATATTACCCTGTTTACAACGATATTTTCGACAACACGCTCAAAGAAGCGGTCCGCCTCTGGGACGAAGTCCGGCAGCTTCAGGCCTATACGAACGAAAACAGAGACTCAAAAGCTACCGGCACCGGCGGCTGACATTCCGCTTACTGCACATGCTTCTACAACACAGGCTTCACCTTTGCAGCGCATGCAAGGGTGAAGCCTCTTTTTTTGCTTCCGCGCATAAAGCCTAAGGTTTGCCAGGGCTAATGCTGCTCTCTATTGAACGAAACAAGCCTGAAATGAGCTATTATTTTAAAGACTTCTCCATCATCATTTAGTTGCCCGATTGCATGAGTACTATTGCCTATTTAAAAGCATTAGTTAAAGATAAAAACGTTGCCTCGGTAACGCCGAGCTCCCGCTATACCATACGCAAAACCCTGAAGAAAGTCGATTTCAGCCAAGATATCACCATTATTGAATACGGGCCCGGAACCGGTGTATTTGCCGAATACCTGCTCAAGAAAATGACGCCCGGCTCCAAACTTATCATGATAGAGCTGAACCCGCAATTTATTGATATTCTCAAAAATATAGACGATCCGCGGGTATTTTTACACCAGGACTCGGCCGAAAAGGTAGAACATATCGCGCTCGAACATGGGCTTTCGCAGGTCGATTATATCCTTTCCGGCATCCCGTTCAGCTTTCTGCCGCCCGAAACTAAAGATCATATCCTGGCGGCCTCCGTGCGCCTCATCAAACCCGGCGGCTACTTTTTAGCCTATCAGACGTCTTCACATTTAAAGGAAGCCCTTCAAAAGCATTTCGGCTCGGTACACACAGGTTTAGAGCTACGTAATATTCCACCCATGTGTATTTATGAAGCGCCCCGCACGGCCTGAGCCTGCCGGTTGTCTTCTTTTCATCCTGTATTATTTTGCCAACTACTGCCCCTCCGCCCCCCGCCACACCCGAATCTGATACCCGCCGCCCGGCTGCCCCGCCCCCGCCGGTCATCCGCAATCCGAACCTGCACATCATCTTCTGCATCACCCTTTCGGCTATTATGGGCGTTTCCAGCATCACGCCTATTTTGCCGATGGTAGCTTCTACATTCGATATTACGGTTGGGCGTGCGGCCATGCTGATCACCATTTTTACGCTTCCCGGCATGGTGCTTACCCCCGTATTAGGGGTGCTGGCCGATCTCATCGGCCGTAAGAAAATACTCGTGCCCTCGCTGCTGCTTTTTGGTCTGGCCGGGTTTGCCTGCAGTTTTGCGCAAAGCTACGAGCAACTTCTGGTATTTCGGTTTATACAAGGCATAGGAGCGGCGGCTATCGGGGCGCTGAACGTTACTATGGTAGGGGATATCTTCAGCGGAAACCAGCGAAACGAAGCTATGGGCTACAATTCGGCCGTGCTGAGTATAGGCGCTACGGCTTATCCTGCTATTGGCGGTGCGCTGGCCGTTTTTGGCTGGTATTTTCCGTTTTATCTACCTCTGTTTGCAGTGCTGGTTTCCTTGCTCGTGCTTTTTTATTTGCATAACCCGGAGCCGCGCCGCATGAGCTCACTGCGCGATTATTTCCGTCGGGTAGGCCGGAACCTGAACAACCCACGGCTGTTGCTGCTTTTTGCCTCAACACTGGCCTCCTTCATTTTTTTATACGGCCCGGTGCTCACCATGATTCCCTTCCTGGTAGAGCAAAAATTCACCGATTCGTCTTTTTATATTGGTTTGCTGCTCTCGGCGGTTTCCATCTTTAACGGTGCCGCTTCGGTTAGCGCTGGAAAATTGAGTAAGCGCTTCAAAACCGAAAGCCTGGTGAAAGCATCCTTCTTTCTATATGCTACCGCCCTGCTCCTCTTCCCTTTTATGCCCGGCTTATACTGGCTGGGCATTCCGGTGATGCTCTACGGGCTCGGACAAGGCCTGAATCTGCCGAATCTCATCACCATGATTACCGGCGAGGCGGAGCTTGAAAACCGGGCGGCTATTATGTCCTTAAACGGCATGATTATCAAAATTGCCCAAACGGTTGCTCCGCTTGCCATGAGCCTTCTTTATGCCTATGCGGGGTTTATGGCCGTGTATCTTTTTTCTACGCTGCTGGCCGCCGGCGTTGCCATCGTGCTGCTGCTGCGCCTGCGCTAAAGCGTTGTTGCGGGCGCCGAAATACATTATCTTTATGCTTTCTCAAAAGCTGATAGGGCCCTCGGGCGCTTCAGCATTCTTTTTTCTTATCCCCAATACTCATATCACTGATTTTATATTATGGATATTATTTTATTTATGGCCGATCCTGAAGGCGGCAACCCTTTAGTATCTTTCGTTTTTTTAGGACTGATTTTCCTGATTTTTTGGTTTTTTATCATACGTCCCCAAAGCAAAAAGCAAAAAGAAATTCAGCAAAAAGTTTCTGATATGCGTAAAGGAGATAAAGTAATAACCTCCGGCGGCATGATGGGCGCCTTGCACACTACCGACGAAGACAGCGTGCTTCTCGAAGTAGATAAAGACGTGAAAATTCGCGTGCTCAAAAGCGCCATTGTGGACGTTAACCCTAATAAAAAAGGCGAATAAACGCCCTGCCTGATACCGTTTCGCCTTTCTTTTCCCTCTGATTTCCCCTTTTTCTGGTTATGGCTGAAAAAACAAGTTTCGATAGCATTGAATCCGCAATAGAAGACATTCGCAATGGCAAAATTGTGATTGTTGTAGATGATGAAGACCGCGAAAACGAAGGGGATTTCGTGATGGCGGCCGAAACCGTAACACCGGAAGCCGTAAACCTGATGGCCACGCACGGCCGCGGGCTTATTTGCGCGCCTATTACCCGGGAGCGCGCCTACGAACTTAGCCTCGACCGCATGGTTCAGGAAAATACCGACGCCATGGGCACGGCCTTTACCGTCTCGGTAGATTATAAAAATGGAACCACCACCGGTATTTCTGCCGCCGATCGTGCAAGCACGCTCAAAGCCCTGATCCGCAACGATGTGAAAGGTCAGGACTTTAACCGGCCGGGCCATATTTTTCCCTTGCTTTCGGTCGAAGGCGGCACGCTTCGCCGCGCCGGGCATACCGAAGCCGCTGTAGATCTGGCCCGCATGGCTGGCCTGTATCCCGCCGGGGTAATTTGTGAAATCATGAATGAGGATGGCAGCATGGCACGGCTGCCCGATTTGGTGAAAGTCGCCCGGCGGTTTGGCATGAAGCTCATCACCATAAAAGACCTTATTTCCTATCGTATGCATAAGGAAACGCTGGTCAGAGAAGCCGTAAACGTAAAGCTGCCGACCGTATATGGCGATTTTCAACTCTATGCGTTTGAGGAACGACTAACCGGCGGCAACCATCTTGCTTTAGTAAAAGGAAGCTGGAATCCCGAAGATCCGGTGCTGGTGCGCGTACATTCCCTGTGCGTAACCGGCGATATTTTTGGCTCCAAGCGCTGCGACTGCGGCGAACAACTGCACAAAGCGCTCATTAATGTAGAACAAAACGGGCAGGGCATTGTCCTGTACATGAATCAGGAAGGCCGCGGTATCGGACTCATTAACAAGCTGCGGGCCTATAAACTACAGGAAGAAGGCATGGACACCGTAGAAGCCA
>JBMCPG010000137.1:0-5196 GCA_048626035.1 Cyclonatronaceae bacterium | reverse complement strand
TCGGGGCGGGCCGTCATTAAAAACCAAATGATGCGTCCGCGGTTGGCGGTATTGCTCATAAAAGACGCAATTTTTGCAAAAACGCGGCTGGAAACCCCGCTATCGCCGCCGGAAACCCGGTCGCCAAGGTAGGCATCGGCTTCATCTATCATTACAGCAACGGGCGCCATGGCATCGAGCAGCGTCAGGATTTTTTCCAGATTTCCTTCGGTAACGCCCTGCCATTGGGAGCGAAAGTTTTTGAGTTTCACCATCGGGATGCCGACTTCCCCGGCAAAACAACTCACCAAAAAGGTCTTGCCCGTGCCCACCGGCCCGCACACCAAATAGCCCATAGGCAGGGTATCGCCGTGCCCCTGCTTGAGAGAGGCGCTGGCCTGGCGCAGATGTTTTTTTACCTGCACATGCCCGGCAACTGCATCAAGCGTTGCATCGGTTTCCACAAATTCGAGCAGGTCGTGCGCCTCGGCTTCAATCAATTCTTTTTTAGTTTGCTGAAGTCCCTCATAGCTGATTTTCAGCTTATTTTCCCTGGCCTGCCCCAGCATATTTTTGATTTGTATGAAGCTGAGTCCGGCCGTTTGGGCGGCAAGCTGCTCCAGCGAAAGAGCTGAAAGCGGGCCCGGCAGCTTGCTATCTTCCATAAAATGGCGTATAAACACATGGCGGGCGGGCGCATCCGGCAGCCCCACCTGAATAGAGGCATTAAACGGGCTTTGTACCAAACTCCGGCTCAGATCCGAAAGATTACCGGTAAGCAGTACAACAGTAAAATCGGCGGCCAGAAAGCTGGGATCCTGCGCCCATTTCAGCAGACTCACCAGCACGTTGCGCTCTTCGCTGGCCGCGCTTCCGGCATCGCTGTTCGGGATAATCGTTTCGGCATAATCGATGATGAGCGCCACGCTTTTCCCTTCTCCAATGCGCTGCCGGAAATATTTTTCGAGCAGCGACAACACCGTAGCCGGATTTTTGGGCAAGGGCTCTTTTCCGCCCTCCTGATAGGCCGCCGGAAGCCGGCTCATAAAATCATGCTTGCTGTGGGCATCACGAAACTGCAGGCCGCCGGCCCGATCGTAGCACAACAGCAGCTCGCGGGCGGCGAAGAGCTCTTCGGCCAGAAAAGTGTTGAAGCGCTGGAATACCGGTTCTGGCGTTGTTTCGCCGCCGCGGGCATCATGCAGCAAAACATAATCGCGAACATTGCCGTGCAGCACAAAATGGTTGAGGGTTTTACCCAAATATTTGCGGGCAAATTCCTGCGCCCAGCCGGGATAATGATGCATGGAGGTAAAATAAATTCGTTAGGCGTTCGGGCCGTTATTCATAAAAAGAAGTAGCCGGCGTACATTTCACAATTTCGATGCGCGAGTGCATGGCTTTCACGATCGTAAATTCCAGACTTCCGATACGTACGACTTCGCCGGCCTTGGGGATACGCCCGATTTCATTCATGATAAGCCCGGCGATGGTTTCAAAATCGCTTTCTTCCTCTTTTAGCCCAAGTTCGGGAAACCGTTCTTCGATGTCTTCAATATCGACATTGCCCGAAAAAATATAGGCCTGGCTGGCGGTTTTGCGCATAATAGTTTCTTCGGTGTCGTACTCATCCTGGATATCGCCAACCACTTCTTCAATGAGGTCTTCGATGGTAACCAGCCCGGCCGTGCCGCCATATTCATCAATCACAACGGCCAGCGAAATATTCTGCATCCGAAATTCTGAAAGCAGCGCCGCCGAGCGCTGAGACGAGGGTACATATTTTACCGGCCGGATAATTTCCTCCATCTGCCGGGGTTTTTTGAATAAATCGTAGGCAAAGATAACCCCGGTGATGTTATCGATGCTGCCATCATATACGGGCAATCTCGAGTAGCCGCTGGTAATAAAAGTGTTGAGGATTTCTTCGAGCGAGGCAGTTTTATCGACGGCTACAATTTCGGTACGGGGAATCATGCTTTCTTTTACCCGTTTAATCGACATTTCCAGCACGTTGGTGAGGATTTCGGAGTCGTCTTCGTCCATATCACCTTCGGCTTCATTGCCGATTTCACGAAAAATAGTTTCAAAATCTTCGCGGCGGAAAAAGTCTTGTACGGCGTTTGCGCCAGGATGAAAGAAACGTACAATGCTCTGGGCAATGCTGTTGGCGACCCAGATAAACGGGCGCAAGATGATGTTGGTGATACCAATAGGCAGAATAATGATGGGCACGAGCCGGTCGGCATGGGCCCGGAAAATGCTTTTTGGAATCAGCTCGCCGGTAATAAGAATGAGCACCGAAGCCACGATGGTTTGCACAATGAGCATGGAGAGTTCGGTAGGCTGCTGCTCAAACAGCCATAGCCAGAGTTCGGTAATGGGCGCGGCCAGAAAAAGCGTCATGAGCGTCGCATACGACACGTTTACCACGTTGTTTCCTACCAGAGTAGTAGAAAGAAAGGTATCCGGATTTCGCAAAAAATACCCCAGATAGCGGCCCCTTATATTCTCTTGCCGCGCCTTAATTTCCAGACGCAGACGATTCGCAGCTACATATCCGATTTCTGAACCGGAAAAAAAAGCGCTCATCAGCAGCATCGCAACAATAATGAGGGCTTCAGTCATGCTACAGATTTCATAATTTTATAGAAATGAAGGGGAAATGAGGAAAAGATGAAACACCCGAACGGAGGCATGTGCCGCGGCCCGGGTTTTCAGTTTTCCTGTTCACCGTTTTTTAATGTCCTTTAAATTCCGGTTTTCGCTTTTCCAGAAATGCAGCCGTTCCTTCTTTGAAATCCTGCGTGCCGCAAAGCTCACCAAACCGCTCGGCTTCGACCTCGAATCCGGCAGGGCTGCCGGCTGCGTGTACCGCCTGAATCGCCTTTTGAAGCGCCACAGGACTATGTTTCAACATGCTGCTGATGAGCTTATGGGCTTGCTTCAGCGCATCGGATTTGGTTCCGTAGAGCGCATTTGCCAGGCCCATGCCCACGGCTTCGTCGGCCTTCACCATACGCCCGCTCAGAATCATTTCGAGGGCGCGGCCTTTGCCCACAAGCGCCGTAAGCCGCTGCGTGCCTCCGTAGCCGGGAATAAGTCCCAGGCTTACTTCGGGCAGGCCAAACATCGCATTGGAGGTAGCAATACGTATATGGCAGGCCAGCGCCAGCTCCGTGCCGCCGCCGAGTGCATAGCCGTTCACCACGGCCACCACCGGCTTGCCGAGCGCTTCGATGCGCGCAAACACGCCTTGTCCTTTTTCGGCGGCCTGCTGCCCGGTGCCGGCATCGAGGGTGGAAAGTTCTTTAATATCGGCGCCGGCCACAAACGCTTTCTCGCCGGACCCAGTGATGATAAGCGCCTGTATTTCATCATTATGCTGCACGTATTCTGCGGCCTGCCCCAGCTCGTCGAGAACCGTATTATTCAGGGCGTTCAGCTTTTTCGGCCGGTTGATGGTGAGCGTACACACGCCGGCTTCCTGTTCCAGATGCAGGGTTTCAAAATCGGGATGTGGCATAAATATAAGCTGCTGTTAAATGAGGATGTACTATGAATAAGGGTATTAAAATACGTTTTTACGCCCGAAAATCTATTAGCGGCCGCCCATCATCAAAAAAGATGAGGCGCGCGGCGCACGTGCTTCTACGCCTTGGTTTTACGGGTCCCGGAGGTGCTTTCATTCAACAGCTCATCGGTTTCCTGCATTTCTTTTTCGAGCCGGCGCAGCTCCTCCATGCTATAAGTGCTGCCCGAAAGGCCGCTATCGCCGGAACCCAGACTGCTGAATGTGGCATCGGTATCTTCCAGATCCATGAGAAGGCTATCCATTTGTTGCTCAATTTCGCCAGGATTTGTGAGCGTCATCGACTTTTCATAAATGTAGCGCACCGTATCTTCTACGGTTTTAATTTGCGAATCTGATATCTGATATTTTTCGCGGGCCATGCCATATTTTTCGTAGCGCTTGCCCAGAATATCGATCCGCCGCTGCAGTACTTTTTTAAGGCGCTCCGAACCGGCTTCCTGTTGTTCTTTTTTGGCTTGCTCCAATTCCTGGCCGAGGCGTTTTTCGGTGGTGTTGTTGAGATATTGCAAATACCGCTCGTTGCTTTCGAGCATAAGCATATAGCTGGTAAGCAGGGAATTGATGCGCGTGTTGATGTTATCTAACAGCCCTTGCGAGGTGTAGGGCATTTTTTTGAAATTATCGCGAATCAAGCTGCTGATGTGCTTTAAAATCAGGAATTTTTTCTGGGATTGTTCGCTTAGCTGCCCGAATATACGGCGGTCGTTAAATTTACTATTGCGCTCCTTAAAGCTGCGCAGGTTAATGTATTTTTGAAACCGCGCGGTGCGTGGAATCGTGCCCAGATAGAGCAGCTCGGCCGCTACGGTGGCCATCAGCAAAATATTGACGGCCGGCTCTGCGCTCGAAATCATGAAGGCCGAAGAAAAGGCAACAATGAGCAGGGCCAGGTTTATGGGGTGCAGAAAAGCTTCCCGCGTGTAATTGATGGTATTTTCCATAATTCAAGTCGAACCTTTGGGGTCGAAGGTCTAAAAAGTTGAGCGTTGAGGATGTAAGTACATATCCATGCTTTCGTACCCGGTTCAAATTTGTTGCAAAATCGGTTTGCGGCGGGCTTGTTTAGCTTGCAGATGAAGCGCCCGGCCCGGGGGCTGAATCCGGCTTTTGAAGCCCGATGGTTTTATGCACCTTCGGGTTATTCCGGGCCGGATCGTCCCGGAGAGTTTGCCCGGCAGAAGCAGACGTGCCGGCATCCTGCAGGCCTTCGGAAAACGCTGGCTTTGCATGCTCGTTCATTTCCCGCCGGATCGACTGTATGAGATCGCGGGCGGCTTGTTTCCGGCTAAATGCTTCTGCTTCAGCGGCGGCCTGTTCCGACGGTTCGGGGCCCGCATTTTCATCCTCTAAATAGACCTGTAGCCGGGCTTCAGCTTTAGCAAGCTGCTCCTGAAGGCTGCCCAGGCTCTGCTGCACGCGGGCGAGCACCGGCGCGGCGTCTATTTCGCGCACCTGCTGCACAAGCTGAGCAAGCCGTTGCTGCTGCCCGAGCTTTTTCTTCTGCTCCAACATTTGCCGGTAATGGGCCTTATATTCTTCTTTAAGCCGCTGCCGCTCTTCCTGGGAATTCATAGACTTATTGTTAAGATATTTGCGCCAATATGCATGTGAAATTAGATTCC
>JBMCPG010000136.1:0-5210 GCA_048626035.1 Cyclonatronaceae bacterium | reverse complement strand
AGGCGCAACCGGTGCCGGGAAATCGACGCTCATCAACCTTCTTACGCGCTTTTACGACATCAAAGAAGGCCAGATTTTATTTGATGGCATCGACATACGGCGCTATGCCCTGCACAGCCTGCGCTCCAGCTTTGCCCTGGTGCTTCAGGATAACGCCCTTTTTTCCGGTTCAATCATGGATAACATCACCCTCGGAAATCCCGATATTTCGCCCCAGGAGGTGAAAGAGGCCGCCCGCCTGGTAGAAGCCGATCGTTTTATTGAGCGGCTGCCCGGCGGCTACGAGTATGTGCTGCACGAGCGCGGCGCCTCGCTTTCGATGGGGCAGCGGCAGTTGTTGTGCTTTGTGCGGGCGATGGTGTACGATCCCAACGTGCTGATTTTAGATGAGGCCACCTCTAACGTCGATTCCGAAACCGAAGAATTGGTAAATACAGCGCTTAATAAGCTGATGAAAGGCCGCACATCTATTGTTATTGCCCACCGCCTGGCCACCATCCAGCATGCCGATAAAATTATTGTGATGCACAAGGGTGAAGTGCGCGAAACCGGCACGCATCAACAGTTATTGAAGAAACCCGACGGTATTTACCGCAAACTGTATGAACTCCAGTACAAAGAGCAGGTCGCCTGAGGGCTCGGCCGGGTGATGGCATCCGGCCCGGCAGGAGCGGTCTGCGATGTTTATTAACTTTTTTACTCTCTAATCTTATTTCCATGAAAATTGCACATATCCATACCGATCACGGCACAATGAAAGTCGAATTCTTCGAAAAAGACGCGCCCAATACGGTAGATAATTTTATCAAACTTTCCGAAAAAGGCTTTTATGACGGCCTTAGTTTCCACCGCGTAATTCCCGATTTCGTGGTACAGGGCGGCTGCCCGAACGGCACCGGCACCGGCGGGCCGGGCTACAGCATCGATTGCGAACTGGAGGGCGATCATCAGTATCACGACCGCGGCGTGCTTTCCATGGCCCACGCGGGCCGTAACACCGGCGGATCACAGTTTTTTATCTGCCACAGCAGGAATAATACCTCGCATTTAGACCGTCAGCACACGGTTTTTGGCAAGGTAGTCGAAAATGTTGATGTCGTGGATAAGATTCGCCAGGGCGATAAAATCACTAAAATTGAAGTTTCCGAAGTCTGAGCACGTCCCGCTGCGCAAACGGGCTTTTTTTCGTATTTTTGCCGCGGCCCCGCAGTTGTGATGCCGCCGGGGCAAAACAGCCTTTTTATCTTTCTTCATCATCATTTTAAACCATTCTATGAGTTTCAAATCATCGGCCCGCATCCGGCAGGAGTTTATGGATTTTTTTGCGGAAAAATCCCATGCCATCACTCCAAGCGCGCCGGTCGTGCCTAAAGACGATCCGTCGCTGTTGTTTACCAATGCGGGCATGAATCAGTTCAAGCCGATTTTTCTGGGCGATCAGAAAAGTTATCAGCAGGATGGGAAAAACTGGCAGCGGGCGGCCAACTCGCAGCGCTGCATCCGCGTGAGCGGAAAGCATAACGATCTGGAAGAAGTCGGCATCGATACCTATCATCATACCTTGTTTGAGATGCTGGGCAACTGGTCGTTCGGCGATTACTTCAAAAAGGAAGCCATCGGCTGGGCCTGGGAGCTTTTGGTGAAAGAATGGGGCCTCTCGCCCGACCGGCTGTACGCCACGGTTTTCGGCGGCGATGAAACCGACGGCCTGCCCGTAGATGAAGAAGCCATCGCGCTTTGGGAATCGGAAACCGGCATTGCCCGCGATCATATTTTGAAATTCGGCAAAGAAGATAATTTCTGGGAAATGGGCGAAACCGGCCCCTGCGGCCCGTGTTCTGAGGTGCATATTGATCTGCGCAGCGATGAGGAGCGGGCAAAACAGCCCGGCTCGGAGCTGGTCAATGCCGACGATCCCCGGGTGATGGAAATCTGGAACCTGGTCTTTATTCAGTTTAACCGCCAGAAAGACAGCAGCCTGGAAAGTCTGCCTGCGCAGCACGTGGATACCGGCATGGGCTTTGAGCGCATCTGCGCGGTATTGCAGGGTAAAAAATCGAATTACGACAGCGATGTCTTCACCCCGCTGCTGGATGAAATTTCCCGCCTCAGCGGCAAAAGATACGGCACTGAGCTGCAAAGCGATATCGCCATGCGCGTGATTGCCGACCACATCCGCGCCGTTTCTTTTGGCATCACCGACGGGGCCTCGCCCTCCAACGACGGCCGTGGCTACGTGATTCGCCGGATTCTGCGCCGTGCCGTGCGCTACGGCTGGGACGTGCTGGGCATGAAGCAGCCGTTTATGTACAAACTGGCACCCGTACTGGCCGGACAATTCAAAGACGTATTCCCGGAACTGCACGGACAGCTCGATTATGTTACGTCGGTCATCAAAGCGGAAGAAGAAAGCTTTCTGCGCACGCTCGGGCAGGGCATTCAGCTGTTTAATCAGGTGGCTGAAGGCAGCAAGCTGATTTCCGGGGACGATGCCTTCAAACTGCACGACACCTACGGATTTCCCATCGACCTCACCAAGCTGATGGCGCGCGAGCGCGGCCTGGAGGTGGATGAAGACCGCTTCGAAACCCTGATGCAGGCGCAGAAGCAGCGCGGCCGGGAAGCCGGGCGGTTCAGCGCATCGGCCGCCGAAAGCCGGGACTTCAGCTGGTTAACGGACGGAAACCTGCCGGAACAAAGTCTTTTTGTGGGCTATGACAGCCTTGAGGCTTCGGCGCGCATCATCGCCTATCGCCGTTATGAACCATCCGATAAACAGGAGGCCGCCGGGCAGCTCATTATGGATCAGACGCCCTTTTATGCCGAAAGCGGCGGACAGGTGGCCGATACCGGCGAAATTATTTTGCATGATGATACCCGCCTGCGCGTGCTTGATGTGCAGAAAAAAGATGGCTGGCATCTGCATGAAGTCGATGCCCTGCCGGAAGCTTCATTGTTAGAAACCGGCCGGCCTGTAGCCGTAAGCGCCCGTGTGGAAGCACGCTCCCGGAATGAGACGCAGAAACATCATACCGCAACCCACCTGCTTCATGCCGCGCTCCGGGCGCAGCTGGGCACGCATGTGGCGCAAAAAGGCTCGCTGGTAAACGACCAAAAACTACGCTTCGACTTTTCCCATTATGAAGCGCCCGACAGCGAAACGCTCGAGCAGATCGAGGCGGAAGTCAATGCGAAAGTGCAGCAAAATATTCCGCTGGTGGAAGAGCGCGACGTGCCGATTGAAGAAGCCAAAAAGCGCGGCGCGATGATGCTGTTCGGCGAAAAATACGGCGAAAAAGTGCGCATCATCACCTTTGATCCGGAGTATTCGGTAGAGCTCTGCGGCGGCACGCATGTGCAGGCCACCGGCGAGATCGGCTATTTCCGCATCACCTCTGAAGCCAGCGTAGCCTCCGGAATCCGCCGCATTGAAGCCGTGGCCGGTGCCGGAGCGGATGCCCTGCTGCGGGAAGAAAAGCAGGAAATGAACGCGCTGAGGAAACTCGCCGGAGCGGATATCTCACCGGCCCGTTATGTTCAGCAGCTGCAGCAGCAAAAGAAAGAGCTGGAAAAGCAGCTTCAGGAAATGGAACTGAAGGCCGCCCAGAACGCACTCAAGGAGCTGCTCAGTAAAGGGGAAACGATTTCGGAAGACATCACCCTTATTTCCGGAGAAGTAGCCGGGGCGGATATAAACCGGCTCAAGCAATTGGGCTACGACTCTCTGCAGCAGCATCCCGAAGGCACCGTAACCTTGCTTGGAGCCAGAGATGAGGAAAAAGGCAAAGTGTATCTGATGGCCAGCGTAACCGACGATTTAGTTAAAAAAGGCCTGAAGGCGGGCGCGCTGGTGGGCAAAGTAGCCAAAATTGTGGGCGGCGGCGGGGGCGGTCAGCCCAATCTGGCCACCGCCGGCGGCCGCCGTCCTGAAAAGCTGGACGAGGCGTTTGCCAAAGCCCCGGAGCTTATTCTGGAACAGATGCCCGCCTGAGTCTCCGGGCCACTCCCGGCCGGCCGTTGCAAAAAAGCACGATATAGGCAATTGCGGCTTTTTTAATATATTGGTTTCGGTATCATACGGCATTCAGGGATAGAAGGCCATGGGGCCGAAGCGCGACTTACTTTACAAAATTAACTCAACTTCAAAAAAGATACTTGAAATTATGGCACAAGAAGCCAAAGAAGGGTTCACGCCAACCGGCAAAGTGTACCAAAGCACTACCTTGCCCAAGCCTACCGATAAAACGCACAAGGATTTGGGCATCAGCGAAGAACAGCTTCCTGAGATTTTCAGAAATATGTACGTGCAGCGCCGTTTTGAAGAGCGGGCCGCACAGATGTATCAAAAAGGTAAATTCGGGGGGTTTCTGCACCTGTATATGGGTCAGGAAGCCGTTTCTGCCGGAACCGTAACAGTGCTGAATGATGATGATGATATTATCTCGGCCTACCGCATCCACGGCATGGCCATTGCCCGCGGTACGTCGCCGGAATCCTGCATGGCCGAGCTGTTCGGGAAAAAGACCGGCTGCTCGAAAGGCAAAGGCGGCTCCATGCACTTTTTTAATGTGAAGAATCATTTTTGGGGCGGACACGCTATCGTGGGCGCACATATTCCGCTGGGCGCCGGTATTGCCCTGGCCAACAAGTACAAAAAAAATGGCCGCGTTACCATGTGCTTTTTTGGTGATGGCGCCGTGGATCAGGGCTCGCTGAACGAGACCTTCAACATGGCACAGCTGTGGAAGCTGCCGGTTATTTTTGTAGTGGAAAACAACGGCTATTCTATGGGCACGGCCGTTGAGCGGCACTCCGCTGGTCAGCTGCACATGCGCGGCGAAGCCTACGGAATGAAAAACGGCGTGGCCAACGGCATGGACTTTTTCTCCGTCGTGGAAAAACTGCAGGAAATAGTTAAAGAAGTGCGCGAGACCAATATGCCGTACTTCCTGGAAGTCAAGACCTACCGCTATCGCGGGCACTCCATGAGCGATCCGGCCAATTATCGTACCAAAGAAGAGCTGGAAGAATTCCGCTCCTTCGATCCTATCGAGCGCCTTAAAACCTACATGCGCGATCATGATATCATGTCGCAGGAGCAGATTGATGAAGTGCTGGAGGAAGTAGAGCAGGAAATCCTGGATGCCATCGAATTTGCCGAAAACAGCGACGCTCCGGACGAGGCTGAGCTGTACGACGATGTTTACGTG
>JBMCPG010000135.1:0-5216 GCA_048626035.1 Cyclonatronaceae bacterium | reverse complement strand
TATTTTTACGATTCAGCAGCATTTTGGAGCCGATAAGCCCATCACCCTGAGCTTTGTGGGCGATGCGAATAACGTGGCGCAGTCGCTGTTTGAGGGGCTGCTGAAGCTGGGTCATGAAGTGCGTTTCGCGGGGCCAAAAGCCTACGGCTGGAGCGCAAAGCAGGCGGCTCATTTTGAGGCCCTGGCCAAGGCGTATGGCGGCGCGTTTTTACAGTCCGAAACCCCGGAAGACGTGCTGCCCGGCTCCGACATCATCTATACCGACACCTTTGTTTCCATGGGTGAAGAGCATCTTTCGGAGCAGAAACTCCGCCATTTTTTCGGCTATCAGGTCGATGAAGCTATGCTGGACACGGCCGGGCCGGAAACCTATTTCATGCATTGTCAGCCGGCGCATCGCGGCGTGGAGGTCAGCGATGCCGTGCTGGATCACGAGCGCTCGCTGGTGAAACAACAGGCCCGCAACCGCATGGTTTCGTCAAAAGGCGTTTTTGCCGCTTTGGTTGGTTCGGCGAATGCGGTTCCGGCATCCAACGGCGTGTTGGCGGAATCGTGATGTTTTTTGACAGGCACGAATTCTATTTCAACACGCACGGCCGTGATTGTATTTGAAACGCACGGCCGGGGTCGTAATCTGAGACGCATAATGATGCGTCTCTACGCCAATTATGGCGTATAAATTATTAATTTTATTATAAAATAATTCTATGGATTTTAATTCTGATTTTCAAAAAACCTACCAGAAGGTGGCTTCTCATGAGGCGCAGGCGGGTTCGTTTGATACCTGTTTGCTGCTGTATTCGGGCGGGCTGGATACCAGCGTGATGCTTAAATGGATTCAGGAGCAGTACAATTGTGATGTGATTGCCCTGACCATCAATCTGGGGCAGACGGCCGATGATCTTACCCATATTCGTGAGAAGGCGCTGATGCTGGGCGCGAAGGATGCGATTGTGATTGATGCCACCGATGAGTTTGCCGAGCTGTGCGCCGAATCAGTGCTGGCGAATGCGGATTATCAGGGCGGCTACGCGCTGGGCTGTCCGCTGGGCCGCGTGATGATTTCAAAAATTGCCGTGCGCATTGCTACCGAGATGAGTTGCGAGGTGATTGCCCACGGCTGCACCGGAAAAGGCAACGATCAGGTGCGTTTTGAAAGCTACATCACCACGCTTGATCCCGAGCTGAAAATCATAGCGCCGGTGCGCGAATGGGCGATGGGGCGTGAGGCGGAGCTGGCCTACGCCGAAGCCAACGGCATTCCCGTGGAGCAGACCAGCAAGAGTCCGTATAGCTATGATGAAAACATGTGGGCCAATACCGGCGAAGGCGGCGAAATCGAGGATCCGGGCCAGATTCCCCCGCTGGAAAACATCCTGAAATGGTGCAATACGCCCATGCAGGCGCCCGACGAGCCGGAGCTGCTGAAAATCGGTTACGAAAGTGGAAAGCCGGTTTCGCTGAACGGCGAGACCTTGCCGCTGGCCAGCATCATCCATGCACTAAACCGCGTTGGCGGCAGGCACGGCGTGGGCTATTTCCACCTGATTGAAGACCGCATCGTAGGCCTGAAAGTCCGTGGTATTTATGAAAATCCGGCCGCGACCCTGCTCATTCGTGCCCATAAAAACCTGGAGCAGCTGGTCTCCACCCGCGAGGAAAACGAGCTCAAAACCCTGATGGATCAGAAATGGGCCTATCTGTGCTACGGCGCGAAATATTTTGAGCCGGTGATGGACAACATCCGCGCCTACATCAACGAGCAGAACAAGAAAGTGAGCGGAGAAGTAACGCTGCGTCTGTACAAAGGCAACTGCGAGGTCGTGGCCCTGCACTCGCCGCACTCCCTCTTCGATGAGAATCTGGCGACTTTCAACACTTCGGCCGAGTTTAACCAAAACGCCTCGGCCGGCTTCATCGAGCTGTGGAATCTGCCGCAGAAAACCGCGTATCAGCTCAGCCAAAAGAACAAAATGTCAGCAAATCCGGTAGGCGCATAATCGCCGCCGGGCCGGGCGCTTTGTCCCTGCCGCTGCGCGAGGTATGTTGCGCAGCGGCTTTCTGCCTTTCACGTGGCGGAGGTGGCAGGATTTAGTATATTAACAGCTTCATTTGCTTGCCTGCCCTTCATTTACTATGATGTCTGCCTATGTCGTCCGCTCTTAAATTTAAGGTTCCCAATACCCTCATTCTTGTGCTCATGGTGATGGTGTTCTTCGCCGGCCTCACCTGGGTTATTCCCGGAGGCGCGTACGAGCGCGTGGAGCTTAACGGGCGAACAGCCGTGGATCCCGACTCCTTTAGCTACGTGGAATCGGAGCCGACCTCGCTTACCGAACTTTTTCTGGCTCCCGTGCGCGGATTTAACGATCCCTACGGCATGTCTATCATTGTATTTATTTTTATCGTAGCCGGAGCCTTTTCCATCATTCAGAAAACCGGCGCCTTTGATGTCGTCATTCGCCGGGCGGCCCGCTTTTTCTCCAACAACCCCGCGTGGAGGCCTGTCTATATTCCCTTTTTCATGCTTTTCTTTTCGATGATGGGGGCTACTTTCGGGCTGGCGGAAGAAACCATCGTTTTCATTCCGCTTTTTGTATCGCTCTCGCTGGCCCTCGGCTACGATTCCATCACCGGCGTGGCCGTGCCGTTTGTGGGCGGGCAAATCGGCTTTGCCGGGGCGGTGTATAATCCGTTTACCGTCGGCATTGCCCAGGGCCTGGCGGGCCTCACGCCGTTCTCCGGCGCGGGGCTGCGCATGGTGATGTGGCTGGCCATGACCACCGTGGGCATTGTGATGGTGTACCGATACGCCATGATGGTATATAAAGACCCCGCCAAATCTCCTGTTTATCATATTGATCGGGCCCGGGAGCAGCCCGCCGGCGATGATATCAACAAGGTGCCCGATATCACGGGCGGGCACGTGCTGGTTATTGGCGCGTTCTTGCTCACCCTGGCCGTGCTGATTTACGGCGTGGTAGAACTGGGCTGGTACATCGAAGAGCTTTCCGGGCTGTTTCTTGCGCTGGCGGTGGTCTCCGCGCTGTTCGGCCGGCTCAGCGGCGACGAAACGGCCGGCAGCTTTCTAAACGGCATGAAAGACGTAATCGGCGCGGCCGTCATTATTGCTCTTTCCCGCTCCATTCTTATTGTGGTAACCGACGCGCAGATCGTAGATACGATTTTATTCCATCTTGCCGGCCTGCTCGACGGCATCGGCTCTTACGGCTCGGCCGCGCTGATGCTCGTCGTGCAAACCATGCTGAACGTAGTCGTGCCCAGCGGAAGCGGTCAGGCCGCCCTCACTATTCCGATTATGGCACCGCTGGGCGAAATAATAGGCATCAGCGCGCAAAACGTAGTGCTCATTTTCCAGCTCGGCGATGGCATCACCAACATGATTATTCCCACCTCCGGCGTGGTGATGGGCGTGCTCGGCATGGCTAAAATTCCCTGGGAAATCTGGGCCAGATGGCTGTTTTTTAAATTATTATTACTGTATGTGGTAGCTATTATTTTCATCATAACAGGCCTGCTGATCGGCTACGCGTGAAGCGAACGTTTTTCCGGCGTTTTGCCCTCTTACAGGCGTAATATATTCTTCATTATTAAATCTTTTTTCTGAATGTCCTCTTACGAATATCGCGAAGCCGTGCATGAACTTGTGCGCCAGCTTCGCAAATATGAGCGCGTAGCGGTGCTTTCGCATGTACGCCCCGACGGCGACGCTATCGGTTCTCAGGTTGGCATGTGCCAATGGCTCGAAGCGCAAGGCATTACCGTGCTGGCGCACAACGAAGATGCCGACCGCATCCCCGATAATATCACCTGGATTCCGGCCGAAGCCGGGGTCGAAATCAGCGCGTACAATTCTGAAGAGCTGCGCACCTGCGACGCACTTTTGTTCGTAGATGGCAACGCCCCGGCGCGTTTTGGCAACAAAGAAGCACAGGCGTATCTCGAGCAAACCCGCCAGCCATGTTATCTGGTCGATCATCACCCTGATCCGGTAGAAGGCTTCCATGTGATGGTTTCGATTCCTCAGGCTGCATCTACGGCAGAGCTGGTCTATTACATCTATGAAGAAACCCAAACGCCGCTTTCGCCCGAAGCCGCGGCCGCGCTCTACGCCGGCATCATGACCGATACCGGCTCGTTCCGCTTCGACAGCGTGAAAGCTGATTTGCACCGGGCCGTAGCCAACATTATAGAAGCGGGGCAGCTTTCCGTGGCCGATATTCATCAGCGGGTGTATGATAACCGCGAAATCCGGCAGCTAAAACTCGTGGGCCGGGCGCTCACGCACATCAGCCTGCACGGGGAGGGCGACTGGCTGGCCAGCATGTATGTGCGTGCTAAAGACCTGCAGGAAACCGGCTGCAGCTATCAGGATACTGAAGGGCTCATCAGCTTTGCGCTCTCGCTTAACAGCGTAAAAGCGGGCATCATTTTTGTAGAAAAAGAAGAGCGCATAAAGATGAGCTTTCGCTCCAAAACCGACTTCCCTGTGAATAAACTGGCCGCTAAATTTAATGGTGGCGGGCATCAGAAAGCGGCCGGCGGCTGGTTCGACGGCCGCCTCGAAGAAGGCATTCAAGCCGTTGTTCAGGAAGCCCTGGAAATGAAACAACCGCAGGGATAAGTGCCGGGCAAAGGCTTTTATTCATCTTAAAATTAAGCTATCATGTGGCCATAATCCTGCGTGGCGGCGATTACGGCTTCATTCATCATCATTCGATATTTTTATGAGTACCCAAACCCTTGAATATACCAGCGATCACATCAAAAAACTTAGCCACCGGCTCGACGAGCTAAGGAGGTATCTTTGACTACGATCAGCGAAAACTTCGTGTTGCCGAAATAGAGCAAAGCACCCAGGCCCCCGATTTCTGGGACGATCCTGACCGTGCTCAAAAAGTAATGAAAGACCTGAATTACGAAAAATCCTGGGTAAAAGCCTGGGACGAGCTGGCCGAAAAGCGTGAAAATATTGAGGTCTATAAGGAAATGCTGGCCGAGGGCGAGCCGGTAGCCGACGAAGCGAACGCTGAAATTGAGGCGCTCGAGCAGGGCATGGCCGATCTGGAGTTCAAAAACATGCTCCAGCACGAAGACGACCGCCGCGATGCGCTTATCACCATTAATCCCGGCGCGGGCGGCACCGAAAGCCAGGATTGGGCCAGCATGTTATACCGCATGTATGCGCGCTGGGC
>JBMCPG010000134.1:0-5258 GCA_048626035.1 Cyclonatronaceae bacterium | reverse complement strand
CCGTAAAAGCGACAAAAAGCGCTGCTGGATTTCGCTCGAATTATAGGCCTCGCTCAGCTTTTGAGATAGACCATCAGTACGGAAAGGTCGCTGGCGGATACGCCGGAAATCCGCCCGGCCTGCCCGATGGTTTCCGGCTTTACTTTCTCAAGCTTGCTCCGCCCTTCGCTCGACAGGCTGTGAATAGCATCATATTTCAGCTTTTCTGGGATCTTCAGGTTTTCTTTTTTGCTCATTTCCTCGGCCATATCAAATTCTTTCTGGATGTAACCGGCGTATTTGAACTGGATTTCGCACTGCTCCAGCTCCCGCTTTGAACGGGTGATGGCGTCTGCTTTTTCGCGCAGCTCCGCGTCGGTGTCCAGCATTTTCCAGATGTCGAGTTCGGGCCGGGTAATCAACTTGGGAAACTTGATGCTTTGTTTCAGCGGCGTGGTGCCGACGCTTTCCAGCAGGCCGTTATAGACTTCCGGCCGCACGCTGTGGTTCTGAAACAGCCTGGTGAGCTCGTCCAGCTCCTGCCGCCGCTGCGTGTAGCGGGCGTAGCGGGCGTCGGTAACCAGGCCAATTTCCCGGCCAACCGGCGTGAGGCGCAAATCGGCGTTGTCCTGACGCAGCAGAATACGGTGCTCGGCCCGCGAGGTAAACATGCGATAGGGTTCTTCGGTGCCTTTATTCACCAAATCATCGATAAGCACGCCAATGTAGGCCTGCGCGCGGGAAAGTACGACTTCTTCTTTGCCCTGAATTTTTCTGGCGGCGTTGATGCCGGCCATCAGGCCCTGACAGCCAGCTTCTTCGTAGCCGGTGGTGCCGTTGATTTGTCCGGCAAAAAACAGATGGCTCACCAGCTTGGTTTCCATGCTGCGATGAATCTGATGCGGCGGGAAATAATCGTATTCGATGGCGTAACCGGGCCGGATCATCATCACATCCTCAAATCCGCTGATGGCCCGCAGCGCTTTGTACTGCACATCTTCGGGCAGGCTGGTGGAAAAACCGTTCAGATACATTTCATTCGTGTTCCAGCCCTCCGGCTCCAGAAACAGCTGATGGCGGTCGCGCTCGGCAAAACGACTGATTTTATCCTCGATGCTGGGGCAGTAGCGCGGCCCGGTAGAGGTGATGGCGCCGTTAAACATCGGGCTGCGGTCGAAGCCGGTGCGCAGCGTATCGTGCACGTTCGGGTCGGTGTAGCCTATCCAGCAGGGCAGCTGCTCTTCCTGCGAGGGAAGCGAATCCGTCATAAAGGAAAAGGGTGATGGGTCTTCGTCCCCAAGCTGCTTTTCGAGTTTATCATAATTAATCGTGCGGCCATCTACGCGGGGCGGCGTGCCGGTTTTCAGGCGGCCGGCTTCGAAACCCTGGTCTTCCAGGCATTTGGTGATGCCGACCGAGGCCCGCTCGCCGGAGCGTCCGCCGCCGTAATTCTTCTCCCCGATGTGAATCAGCCCGTTCAGAAAGGTGCCGCTGGTTACGATAACCGCATCGGCGTAAATTTCCTGTCCGGTCTGGGTGAGCACGCCATAGGCCTGTTTGTTGTCATCAATCAGAATATCGGTAACGTTATCCTGGCGGAAAAACAGCGTGGGGATAGCCTCGAGCTGCTCGCGGATTTTCTGGGCATAGAGCATGCGGTCGCTCTGGGCACGGGGCGACCACATGGCCGGGCCTTTGCTGCGGTTGAGCATGCGAAACTGCACGCCGCTTTCATCCGATACGATGCCGGCAATGCCGCCCATCGCGTCCATTTCGCGCACGAGCTGGCCTTTGGCGACGCCGCCCATGGCAGGGTTGCAGGACATCTGCCCGATGGCGTTCAGATTCATCGAGACCATGAGGGTACGACAACCCATACGCGCCGCGGCCGCAGCGGCTTCACTGCCGGCATGGCCGCCGCCGACCACAATAACGTTGAAACGGGAATAGAGAGATGACATAACAATATAAATCTAATAGTATCAATCGTGAGGGGAGCAGAGCATGAGCAAATGCTCCCGTCTTGAAACAAAAAAAGCCCGGCGCAGAAGAAAGCACAGGGCAAAACGTAAACCGGATGAAAAGCTGATGTGGAAAACCATCATAAGAAAAAAAAGACGGGGTAAGCAAACTGCATCGCACCGCTACAACCTCCTACCGCTGCTACCTTCCGGTCCTGACGGAATTCAGAGGGAGCTGGTCGTACAGCACTTACCCCGAATTCGAAATATACAACAAAAGACCGGCGATTTCAAGCAAAACTTCCTTTCGTTCAGCCTGCGGCCGGAACAGGCTTTGCGGACTGCTGACGATGGTAAAGAAAAGGCACGACGACATCATCCATCATATCATAAACCCTATCGTTAAACCCGCGCTGCCGGGCATCCGGATTGGCGGTAAACACGGCGACGGCGTCCAGCTCCGGCATCACAAACACAAATTGCCCGCCGTAGCCCCAGGCAAAGTAGGCCTGGTGATGGCCGAAGCGATTGCTCCACCAGAGATAGCCGTAATCGTGCCCGCGTGAATTAAAGCTGATGCTGCGGAATGTGGGGCTCAGCGAGGCGTGAACCCAGTTTTCGGGCAAAATCTGCCGGCCCTCATAGCGGCCGGCGTTCAGGTAGAGCTGCCCGAAGCGAAGCAGGCCCTGCGGGCTCAGCGCCATGTTATTGCCGCCGAAAAAGTAACCTTCCGGCGCGCGATCCCAGCCGCCGATGGAAACGCTCAGCGGCCCGAACAGATAGCGTTCGGCCAGGGCGCGGGTGCTCATCCCGCTGGCCTCAGTCAGTACGGCCGAAAGAATATGCGAGTCGCCGGTGCTGTAGCGCATCCGGCTGCCGGGCGGGTGTTGCAGCTCGCCGTTCAGCGCGGCGGCCGTCCAGTCCCGGGTAGCTACCCAGCGGCCATAATTACGAAAGCTGGTCGATTCCAGCCCGCTCGACATGGTCAGAAGGTGCCGAATGGTGATGCCGCGTTTTTCCACATCGCTGATGCCTTCAAAATACTGCGGCAGGTATTGCGCTATGGAATCATCCACGCTGCTGATGAAGCCCTGCTCCAGCGCGATGCCGGTCAGGGCCGAAAGCACGCTCTTGGAGGCCGATTTAATATTGATTGTGCGGGTTTGGCTCATGCCGGCATTATACTGCTCCTGCAAAACCTCGCCCGATTGGTACAAGATAAAGGAGGAAAGCCGGGTTAGGCCGGAAATAGCTTCCGAGAGCTCTGCTTCGGAGACTTCCGGCAGTTCGGGAACCGAATGGCTAAGCTCTGAAGAAGAAGGTTCCGGCGGAGAAGGTTCCGAACTACAGGCCGGAATAAGCCAAAAAAGCAGTAATAATAAAGACATATAAATAACGTGCATACCTTATAGTGAAACAAATCATTATGCCAGCGGCCGTATCCGGTAGCCTTTTTGCAGCAGATCCTGATGCAGCGCCGCAATGTAAGAAGGGCCAACTTCACAACATCCGCCGACAATGGAAGCGCCCTTGCGTACCCATTCCGACGTAATGTGCGTAAATTTAGCCTCATCCAGATCTGTCCGCGCGGAGAGTACATCTACGGTTCCGCCGGGCTGAAGCGCCTCAACCGAGGTAAAGCCATTCGCATAGCCGCCGTAAGGCAAACCATGAGCCTTAAGTAATTGCAGGCTTTCAGAAATCGTTTCGGGCAGCGAACAATTCAGCAGCAAGCCGCGCAGCGCATATCCGGAAACGGCCTCAAGCGCATCGGTCAGCGGCTCTCCCGAGCGTAAATGGGCCGGATTCCAGTCCGACAAGCTGAAACTCAACAGTACGGGTTTGCCGGTTTCCAGCGCGGCTTCGGTGGCCGCAACGGCCTCCCGTATGTTTGAAATAGTTTCAATGATGAAGAGCTCCACGCCTTCGGCCTGTATTTGCGCAATTTCGCGATATTCGGCGCGGAGATGCTCCAGCGAGCGGGTTTCGACCGTATAGCTGCCAATAAGCGGCGGCAGACAGCCGGCCAGCTGCACCTGTGAGGCTTTTTCTCCCAGCTCGTGTCGGGCCTGCCGGGCGAGCCTGAGCGCCTGGCCCTGTAGCTTTTCAAACCAGCTTACGTGCCCGTCGCGCCGCAGCCGCGTGGGCGTACAGGTGTACGTATTCAGGGTGATGACCTGCGCTCCGGCGCGAATAAACTCCTGATGCACGCTTGTTACCAAATCAGGCTCATCCATCATTACTTTGGCCGACCAAAGCGGATGAGCCGTTTTTGCGGCGCGTTTGTACAGCTCCTGGCCAAGGCCGCCGTCCAGTAAAACTACGTCTTTCATGGTTAAATAGGGGGAAATCTTAAAATCAGCGTGAAAAAAAGGCGGCTGCAAAGCATTGAATGTCCAGCGGACAGCGCGTAATACTTTGAGTGCCGTATTTCCTTCAAATGAGCATGCCGATTACAGAGTTCGCCGCATTATTAACTTTTTTAGGCTATATAATTATAAAGTTGAAACACTGCCCCGGATTGTCCACGATTATTATGCTATAGCGCGTTCCGCCGCAATTTATTAGCCTTTATTTATTAAGGCAATGCCCTGTTTCCGGGCTCTGAAATTTATTTTCGCGCCTGATTCTCTATCCCCCTGCTCCCGTGCCTTCCAGACTTAATCCGGCCGCACGGTAAAGGCATTGCTCACGCGGCTGGAGCGCGGAAGCAGCTCTTGCAGGCCCTCCCCCCGGTACAGCGGAAAGCGATAGCGGTAGGTGCCCGGCTCGCTTATGGCGAAGGCGCGGAACTCATCCGATTCGCCGGGCTTTATTTCGACCGGCGGGAAGTAAATGGCATAGCATCCGTCGGGCGGCGGCGGATCTACCCATTCGTCCCCGACCAGACGCTCCAGTGTCAGCATCTCCGTATCATCGTTCAAATGGCAGTTCCTATCCCGAAACAGCGACTGCTCCGAAAAGTTGGTGATGGTGATGCGCAAGGAATCGCCCGCCGCGTATGTCGCCTGATCGGACCGCAGCTCGGTTAAGGGCGTGGGCCCGCCGGAATCCACCGTATGGCACGAAACCGCCCACAAAACCAGCGGCAGGAAAAAGAGGATGTTCAGGAAGCGTGACATGATGAGAGGAGGAAGGGTAAAGGAGAAAGGAGAAAGGAGAAAGGAGAAAGGAGAAAGGAGGAAGATTAAGAGAGAAAGCTTAAAAGTCAAAATAATTTACTGCGCAGGGTTCAGTTCTGACCATCCCAAACCTCATTTCTTCGCCATCCGGGGAATGGCCGAGGGCAGCCGGCTCACCAGCTCATTATTGATAGCA
>JBMCPG010000133.1:0-5262 GCA_048626035.1 Cyclonatronaceae bacterium | reverse complement strand
ACGCGCGCAAAAAAAAGCTTCATGACTCTTCGTTTTTACCTTGTGTGCGAAGGCCGTGCGTTACCACAATATCGTATAGGATATGTGCGGCAATAGCTGAAAGCAGCCCTATATATTCAAAAAGCAGCCCTAACAACAAGCTCAGCAATAGCATAAACACGCCAAAGAAAATCTGTGCGGCATTTTTGAACTTAAAGTAGCCATGCAGCGCCACGAATATAAATGAAGAAATCCAAAGACCCAAAAGCGGTTGCAAAGCCGCGCGGAACAACCATTCTTCGCTGATGCCGGCCACCACCGAAATGCTGAGAATATCGCCCCGCTTGAGATCCGCCTGCCGGATAAGGCCCACAATCGGATAGTCGCGGCTAATGTTGCGGAACGCTTTCATCTGCATCATGCGCACGGCCAGATTTCCGGCTGCGAGGCCGGCACCGCTACCGGCAAGCAGTTGGCTAAAATACGAATACTCTGCCGAGAAAGCGCTGAGCCAGGGCTGTTGCTGAATAAATAGTATGAGCAGCGTTCCGAGGCCGAGCCACAGCAGCCCGGAAAGCCAGGAAGCCCTCCTGATTTTGCGGCGCAGAGCTTGCGACGACGTTGGTTCGGATATGGAATGTGAAGACGACGACATGTGCATAGAAGCAAGAATATACGTGCTGAAGGCGTAGGAGCCCAACGATATCTTAAACCAGCCACCGGCTCACTACGGGATGAGCGCAGCAGCCCCTGCCTTTGGGCCGGGCGGCGCTGTTACGGCCGCAGATTTAAAATACGAAGCCCCAACGCTATCCGCTGTTACGTAATTCATCCTTACCCGGCAGTCGTCAAAAGCGGCCTACTCTTGTTCTTGTGCCGTAAACAAGGCCTCTTCCAGTTCCACCAGCAACAGCCAGTTCAGACGCTTGCTGTCATACACAATATCAAAATAGCGCTGGCCCCGCGTCCTGACCACAAAATGAATATGCAGGCTGTCGCCCACCCGCTCCGAATATGAACGCTTGATCTGCTCTATCTGATGCCGCTCCCCGCTGGGCAACATAAATCGTATGGGCGTAATGGCCCGCTGCAGCTTTGGCGTGCGGAATCCTGCCCAGGCGGCAATCACGTTTATTTTTTCATGTTTGGCAACTTGCATAACGACCCGCATTTGGTTTTAAAAAAACATAAAAAGATTAATGAACATATATTACACATATATTTTATATTTCACAATATGCAGGCTTAGAAATCAATATCGAGATTAAATATTTAATCTTTAGCTATTTGCTGCCTGTATTTCAGAATTGTGTTACATATATGTACATTATATGTATGACTGCAATGAATTTTCATAAAAAAAGCTCTTCCGATCATATTTATGATTTGAGCCGCAATGTACACCGTGTTACGCTGTATAATACGATTAGCGCCGGCCAGCGCCATACCCGCCGTCAGCCACGGCTTTATGTGCACCTGGACATGAACTGTTTTTACGCTCAGGTAGAGCAGCTCTGCTACGATTTATACGGAATGCCTCTGGTGATCGGCGGCTGGCGCACCCCCGATGGTACCCCGCGCGGTATTGTGGCAACCTCCAGTTATGAAGCCCGGAAAATGGGCATCAAAACAGGTATGAGCGCATTCGAGGCGGTACAGCATTGCCCGTATGTCGTGTTTATGCGCGTCCATTATGAAAAATACCGCGCCATAAGCCGTGAAATCCGCCTTGTGCTCGACGACTTCGCCCCCGAAGCAGAAGGCTATTCCATGGATGAATACTTTATGGACGTTACATTTCTGCGGCATAATTCCCCCGAGGCCATTCACGATTATGCCGCCCGGCTCAAAAAAAGCATTCTTGCCCAAACCGGGCTGCTTTGCTCGGTAGGCATCGCACGTTCAAAAACTTACGCGAAGCTGGCCTCAGATTTGGTGAAGCCCGACGGGCTGACTCTGCTTCTGGATGATGGGGCCGAGCGCGCTAACATTTGGCCCCTTCCACTCAGCGAGGTATGGGGCATCGGAAAGCGCCGGGCCGCGCGGCTGCAGCAAGCCGGATTGTACACCATCGGTGAAGCCATACAATCGGGCGCAAAACCGTTTCAAAAAACGTTTGGGAGCTATTTCGGAAAACTGCTTCATGAAACCGTCTCGGGTCAGGATCAGGCAAAAGTCGAGGAAACGGCCGGGCATGTGCCGCGCGAAATTTCCTACATGCATACCTTTCCGGTCTGTACCGCCGTGCCCGAACAACTCAAAGGCGAGATCGCCAGATCCGTGCAGCAGCTTTGTTATCGTATGCGTGGATACGACCGCCGGGCCCGGCGGTTTTCGGCCTATATTCGCTTTCAGGATCCCGACTGGAAAGGCGTGCAGCTCATTTTTGCAACCGGCGGCTTCACTAATCTCGACGACTATGTGCTGCGCCCGGCCCTCGCGGCCATCATGCCGGTTGCCCGGCGCTACATGCACGAAGGCTACCACATCCGCGGCCTTGGAATGAGCACGCTTGAACTTGATGCCAGCGGTCAGGCAGAACTTTTCTTTCGGGAAGATGAGCGGCTCCGGCATCTTTTCAGGGCCCGCGACAGCATTTATAACCGCTATGGATTCGAGGGGCTTTGTACGGCTGCTTCCATGCAGCATGTGGGCGGCAAAACCCATTTTTTGAGCCGCGACTGAGCAAAAGATGACAGATCAATCTGTAGACAGAACCGGGATAAACGCCTCATACAATTTATGCAGAACCAAAAAAAGTTAGTATGTTTGTGCTTCCGCCAAGCAGCTATCTGCCCGGCTATATCCCCCCCTATTGACGATTAATCCAGGCCACGCCTCCTGTTTATGATAACTATTTTAGCTACTTCTGTGCGCTTATACCTCTCATGTATGCTTGCGGTAGTGCTGCTGTCAGGTTGCTCACAAGAACAGCAAGAACCCGATTCAGATCCGGTTTATATCTACGAGCATGAAGAGACCGTTCCGGCTTCTGATGCTGAAATTCTGGAAACCATAGGCGACACCGGTATTTTGTTTTGGTCGCCCGAGCAGCAGCTGGCCGGCTATCGCAACACGCCAAAAGTTTCGCCGGTGCGTATTCTTGAGCCTGCCGCAGAACCGTTTCCCCTGCCCGCTGCAACAACACCGATGAGTACACGCGGGATGATGTATATGTATGATGATGGCCTTCAGCGCTTTAGCGATTATATGGAAGACATGAACGTAGCCGGGTTGCTGGTAATAAAAAACGGCGAAATCCTGTTGGAAGAATACCGGCACGGCAATCAGGAAAATACTACCTGGATGAGTTTTTCGGTTACGAAATCGGTGCTTTCAATGCTGTTCGGCGCCGCGCTTGAGGACGGCGCTGTCGAAAGCCTGGACGACAACATCGTCCGGTACCTGCCCGCCCTCAGCGGCACTGCATACGATGGCGTTACCATCGAGCACTTGCTGCAAATGTCTTCCGGCGTGGCCTGGAACGAAGATTACAGCGACGAAAATTCGGATGTAGCTCAACTCGACGAGCTGGAATCCGAGGAGGCGCTCATCGCCTACCTGAGCCGTAAACCAAGACGTGCACAGCCCGGTACACGCTTTAACTACAACACCGCCGAAACCAATCTGGCCGGTGCCGTTCTGCAATCGGCCGTGGGGAAACCGCTCACCGGGTACGCAAACGAGGTTATATGGCAAGGATTTGGCATGGAACACGCCGCAAGCTGGGCGCTGATGGGAGAAGAAGCTATTGAGCACGGCGGCTGCTGCATAAGCGCAAGCCTGCGGGATTACGGGCGTATTGGAATGATGGCCCTGGAGTATACAAAAGCAGACAGCGTCGAAAATTTATCTCTGCTCCCGCAAAACTGGATGCAACGTTCCACAGAACCTGTGCCGGAGTATGATAACTACGGCTATTTTTGGTGGCTCTTAGAAGATGGCCGCTTTTCTGCGAGCGGTATTTTTGGCCAGCATATTCACATCAATCCTGATGAAAACCTCGTTATTGCGCTTCAAAGCTTTTGGCCTGAAGCAACCGGAGCCGCTTATACAACACATCGCCGGGCGTTTCTGAACGCTTTAACAGATGCCGCCCGGAGCGCTACAGCCAGCCCGGAAGCCTGCTGCAGTGAGGGCGGCGAATAGCTTCTTTTTCTGGCATTTACCCCATGCTGCATCAAAAACGACGGCGTATATCCGGCAACCTATGCCTGCTTTTCATTCGTGCCGTCTTCGGGCGTATCCATGGTTTTTGAACCGAAAAAGCCTGCTGCCCGTCGCAGCCGGCCGAAGTAGCGGCTGCCATAAATCAGGCTTAGTAATGCGGCCACGCTCCACATCCCAAGCGCGGTGAGATGCCCCGGCTCGGAGGCTTCGAGATACTGAACGCCCCGCAGCATCGCATTCAGTAAAAAAAACAGCGCGGCAAGCCCAAAACTGCCCAAAAGCCACCAGCCGCGGATTCTCATACTGCGTGCCAGCTCGGCATACCGCTGCTCTTTAAGCATATTCAGATCCTTTTCGGTTACAAAAGGCCGGGCATAAGCAAGTACAGCCGACGGGTTAGGAGAACTTGAGGGCATAAATATGATGGATTTACAGCGCGTAAACCGCGCTTAGTGAATGAGCAGAGCCTGAAAGCCGCGTTAAACAGCGCTTGCAGGCTCTGCTGGCAAAATATAAGAAAACACCCCGGCGCTGCTTCCGGCGGGCACAATTCCTCAGCGCCATCTTCAGACGGCGCAAAAATGGCCACAGCTTCACCAAGAAACTGCAGCCATTTACAACAGCCATAAACCGGCTTAAGATAAACGCCAGTTGTTATTTAAACTTGATGTCCACTTTTTCGGTAGGATCTTCCATCGCGTTGCGAATGGAAATCTGCTGCGCCGTACGGTTGGCAATTTCGCGGAATGCGGTTGCGCCGGTGGTCGTGCCATCAGCCGCCACAATAGGAATACCGCTATCGGCGCCTTCCCGTATGGTCTGCTCGAGCGGGACTTCGCCTAAAAACGGCACATCAAGCTTTACAGCCAGGTTTCGTGCGCCATCCTTGCCGAAAATATGATACTTCTTATCAGGCATATCCGGTGGAATAAAGTAGGCCATATTTTCGATAATGCCCAGCACCGGCACGTTGACTTTTTTGAACATCGCCACGCCCTTGCGCGCATCATCTAAGGCTACATCCTGCGGGGTAGAAACGATGATGGAGGCCGTAAGCGGCACCGTTTGCACAATAGTGAGCTGAATATCGCCGGTTCCCGGAGGTAAATCCAT
>JBMCPG010000132.1:0-5271 GCA_048626035.1 Cyclonatronaceae bacterium | reverse complement strand
TTTGATGAGTGAGCCTTGCCCTAAAAAGCAGACGTAGTCGAGATCGGGGCCGGTGTGTTTTTTCTCCGTCATAAGCAATAGGAATTAAAACGTATGAATATCACTTTTTTTACCGGGTAAATTCTGCCAAAACAAAGATTCCGGACAGGTAAATAGATATTCATCTGATAAAACGGGCATAAATAGGGAATCAGCCTGATAATAAATATTAAAAATAATTGATTAAATCAATACAGACGAACCCGGCTTTTCAAGTATTTGTTGCAAAAAAATGCTTTTATGGAGCCTGCACAACACGTGAGGTGCCTTTTGCCGACACCTCACGCTGTTTGCAAGGCCATTCATGCTGGTAAATAATGGTAATTACTGCTTTATTCTTCTTCCTTATAGAAACTGATTACCGTTTGGGAATTGCCCACATCTATGCCTACGGCCGAGCTTTTGTTGCCCGAGCCAATATCTTTGGCATGCAGGCAGTAGCCAATGCTGGCGGTATAAGCGGGGTTATCGGCTACTTCCACGGTAGCAAAGCCATCAAACTCTTCTTCAAAAGATTGGACAACATCGGGGTAGAGCGCGCCGCCGCCCACCAGAACGATGGTATCGGCAGTGCTGAAATCCTCGTCTTCCCATGCGCCGCGAATAAGCGGGGAAATAACGTCTTTATAATGTTGCTGAAGAGCATTCCGGCGGATTTCGCTTAGGTCTATACGCTGGCGATTAATAATGATCTTGCCTTTTTGAAACGCCTGATCGAACTGATGCTCGGTACGCAGACCCACATAGTGATTTTCTACCATCTGATCTTTGGCCAGGTTAATCGCATAGCGCAGTCCGCTGGCCGAAGCCTCGGTACGTTTTACGATGCCGTCTACGGTGCTCAGGCCAATTTCAACCGTGCCATAGCCCACACTCACAATAAAGAAATTCTCGTTTTTGCGGGCCGGATCGTCGCGCAGGGCGCGGGTAGCTGCCGCCGTTTCGGTAATAATATCGGTCTTATTAATGCCAAAAGTTTCGGTTTTGTAGCCTTTGCCGCCGTAGGGCCGGGCATCATACTCTACCGAATCGAGCCCGCTTATATAATCTATAGCTTGCTTTTTATTAATATTGATGGTGGCCTGTGGAAAGCCTGTAGCCACAACCATCGGCTCTTTTACGAACTTGGAGGCAATCATCAGGCTTGTCTTGATGAGCAAGCGGTAATCCACTTCGTTCACAGAGCTATTGATGGCTTTATGAGGGTTTTTGCCCTCGCTCAGGGCGAGGTTGCCAATAATATAGTCCTCGTCGTTATCTTTTATTTTGAGACCGTTAAGCTCGTATTTAGTAACACCTTCGAGCTGAAGGTTGTACCCTTCAATGACGCTCGGTATAGCTACAGACTGGATTTCCATGTAGAACAGATCGTTTTGATTTGAATATTGATAATGCTGTGGCGTATGCGTTCATCTTAACAAATATAGTAGCATATCATTTCTGAAAGGCATCGGTGAAGGGAGGGTTTCCCGCCATTTTAGCCGGGCACTCCGATAACACAAAAGCGGCCATCCGGTGATTTCCGGAATTCCCAAAGTACTATCAGAATAGAAATGGTTAACAAAGCAGTTTTAGCAGAGCTTTTCCGATAAACGCATGCCTGCTGTTTCAACAATATAATATATAAGGATTGCTTAAATAATAAGTAAAAATATTTATTGATGGATTGCAAGTACGTTTTTTTATCGGGAGGCAGTCCCCGGGGTACAAGCTTTATTTTATGAGGGTCATCCGGGCTGCGCGCACTCCGTTTTGAGTCTGCAGCCGATACAGATATACGCCACTGCCGAGGGCCGAAGCGTCGAAACGCGTCTGATAATAGCCTGCCGCCTGTTCTTCGTTTACCAGCAGGGCAACCCGTTGGCCGAGCATGTTGAAGACTTCGAGGCGCACCGGTCCGGCTTCCGGCAGCCCGTATTCGATCCGGGTTACCGGATTAAACGGGTTAGGATAGTTTTGCTCCAGGGTGATGGCGTCCGGAATCGGTGGCGCGGGTTCGGCCGAACTGGGAACGCCCTGAACGATGCGTAGCTCAAAACGCGGCCCGGCTGAGGCGGCCGGCTGTATTGCATCCAGAGCTACCGGCCGCGTGCCGCCGGAAAATGCTTCATTTGCGGCGGCCGTGCTTTCTATATACACTTCTTGCCGGAAGCCTTCTTCGAGCCGCCATTGCTGCCCGCTGTGCAAATCATGCAGCCAGATTTCGGTTTCATCCGGAAGCCCGTCCAGCTGCCCGAGGCCGAGTTCGTAGCTTCCGCTTGCGCTGCTTTCCACATACAGCGGAAGGTGGCGCTCCTGCCCGCCGAATACGGGCAGATTATTGATGCTCAAACGCTGCCCGTCGGCGTTTTGTGAGTAAAAATAGAGCCGGGCCTCCGAGAGGCTGGCTAATTGAGGCGCATCGCCGGCATCGCCGCCTTCGCGGCCCTGCTGCGTAAAACTGAACGCGGTTCCGGCATGAAGCTGCTGTCCGGAAAGGTGCAGGGCGATGCGCATCACGGCAGTACCGGGCGTTTCCTGCTTCGCGGCCGGGGCGTGATCGTGCCGTTGACGAAGCCGCAGCGCAGCATTATCTCGCTCTGTTTTGAGCCAGAATCCCTGGAAAGCTGCAATAATAGCTTCGCTTTCGCCGGCAGCTCCCAGCACCGATTCGCCCAGCATTTCGGCAGGTGAAAAAAGCGAGTTAAACACCCGGTATCCGCCGCTGCCCAGGTTGGCATCCCAAATATAAACGGCGTCCGAAATTCCGGATTCCCGGTTGTCGGTATCCTGCATCACGGCTGCCCAGTCCAGGCTGAAATCGAATGGATTGCCGGCTAAGTGCCAGCCCGCAGCCGCTTGCTCGTCCTCCTGCGCGCCGGGCGTAAAGCTGAAATGCTGCTCGTAGCTTCCTTCAAGAGGCGTCGCACTCACGCTGATGCGCTTGGGCCAGCCGTCGGGCGTGCCGTCGTAATCATGGTCTTCAAAAACATATACAAGCGCGGCTTTTCCGGCATTCTGAGCGGCTTCTGCAGCGCTGCTGCGCGTGCCGGCATAGTTATGAATGGAGGCGGGCGGCTGCCAGCTTGCGCTTGCCTCATCATACACAAAAACGCTGGGCGTTCCGTTTTCGACCGAAGCGCCGGGAAATCCTTGTGTCCATAAACCGGAAAGCAGCTCGGCGTAGGTGATGCCGTGCGCCGGGGCGCTGAGCATGCGCCAGCCTTCGTTTGGCCCGGAAAGTTCGGCGCTCAGCCGCTGCGGCCCGTCTTCCTGCACCGGCGGCGTGATGCGTATGAGGAAGCGATCGGGCGATGCTTTATCGGGCGTATCGGCCTGCATGATCTGGTTCAGCAGCCGGCCCGCGTCGGTTGGCGATTCTTTTGCGGCCGATTTACCCGACGCCGACACGGTGAATTCATATTCCTGCTGCCGCTTCATGTCTATGATTTCATTGGTCTGCCCGTCGATGAGCTCGGCTTGCCAGCGGGCGGGGATGCGCTCAATGATGGGCCAGCTTAGCCGGTAATCGCCTTCCGCTCCAAAATTTCCGCCTGCTGCAAAATCCAGCGGGAGTTCGAGGACTTCCCCGAGCTGCTGCGGCAGATGGTTGAACCGGAGGCGCTGCCCGTTGGCCGACCGGCTGAAGAGCTGCATGGAGCTGTTGTTCAGACTTTGGCGCAGGCGAATATCGTAGCCGTCAAAGCCGGCTTCGCCCTGGCTGGTAAAGGCCAGCAGCGCCGCGCTTTGAGCGCCGTTTCCGGTATGCTCCAGCGCCAGGCCGAGAAGCCCGGGCTGCCCGAAATCCATGGTTTCAGCGTGTGCGTGATGCGTTTTGGCCCGCGATGATGCGCGCCGGGCTTCTTCTGCCAGCGGAGCCGCCCGCTCTCCGCTTTCTTCCGGCAGCGGTTCCCCGATGAAAGCAGCTTCGTTGCGGCGGGCCTGTTCGCTAAGTGCAAAATCGGCGGGGCCGGCTTCGGGTTCGGCCTCCACCAAAAAACCCTGAAACGGGGCAATTTCCGACTGCTCGAGGCTTTCAAACGGGAAGCGCTGCTGATCGTTTGCATCAATATTAAATTCGTCTATAATGGGCTGAACATCGTTCAGCAGGGCATTTCCGAAGCGCCAGCCGCCTTTAGCCTGCCCGTCGCCGGGATCAAGCCCGGCATCCCAGATGTAAAACGTGTTGTAGAGATTGCTGCGGTTTACGCCAGCGGCGGCCTCGTCTAACGTTACGGGCGTGCCAAAGGGATTATAAACCATGTGAAAGCGCTGGTCCGCGCTGCTGAGTATGGTGCCATCGCCTTCGGTACCATCACCCTGCACCCGGCTGAACGGCAGGCCGGTTCCGTTGCGGACGTCGCCGGGTAGCTCCGATTCTTCAAACATGAAGACCAGTACGGCCTGCGTGGCTTCGGCGGTGAGGGCGGCCGGCACTTCATATTGTCCGCCCGTGGCGTTCCAGACAAATACGTTCGGGGATCCGTTGGGCGTGGTAGCACCGGGAATGCCCTGGGTAAATACGCCGCTGAGCAACTGCTGATAGGTGATGCCGGTGGCGGGCGGGCCTATCATACGCCAGCCGCCTGTGCCGCTGAAGCGGTGCTCGGTGCTTATTTCGCCGGTTTCCAGGCTTCCGGCTTCGATGTCGAGCAGATGGCCCTCATCCAGCACCAGCCGCGAAACCTGAAGTTCTCCGCGCGGGATCGAGAGGGTCGACCCTTTGCGCAGCCGGAGTTCTGTATCAACGATGAGCGGCCGGCCAGCCTCCACATCAACGCTGAAGCGATGGCCCTCCGAAATATCAAAACCGGTGATGGATCCGCTGTGCAGCCCGCTGTTTTTTGTGCCCTGGTTCAGCCGTATTTCCGCCCCGTTTACAAAACGCAGGCTTCCGTTAGTGCTGAAAGCGGCGTTTTCGGCAATATCTAAAACGGCCGGGATAAAGCTGCCGCCGGAGTCGAAACCTTCAAACACAAGATCGCCGTTTACGCTTACTCCGTCCGGGTTTTCAACAAATAAAAACGGCAATGCCAGGGGCGCGCCGCTATTGTTGTGGAGCTGCTGAGCACCTGCTGAAAGCCCGTTGGTGCCGCCAATCAGGAATAAGGCGCGGTTATTGGCATCGAGATTGCCCTCAATATGGATATCACCGCCCACAAAAATATCGCCGCCGGGAGCGTCGGGAAAGGTGAAGCTGCCCGCCGGTCCGCTTTCGGGCGCGGCAACTACCACATTGTTGCGCACCAGCCG
>JBMCPG010000131.1:0-5301 GCA_048626035.1 Cyclonatronaceae bacterium | reverse complement strand
GCGTCAATTGTACGCCATGAAGGATGCGCTGAAGGTCAACGTCGTGGCCGTAAACGCCGTACAGGAAGAAATCGGCGGATTCGGGGCGCGCATGATGAGCTACCGCCTGCATCCCGATGCGGCCCTGGTTACCGACGTAACCCACGCCACCGACAGCCCGGGCATCAATCAGAAAATGCACGGCAAGGTTGAGCTGGCCAAAGGCGCGGTCATCACGCACGGCACGGCCAATCAGCGCCGGCTGGTCGAAAAGCTGGTTGCCGTAGCCGAAATGGCCGAAATTCCCATACAGCATGAGGCCTCCGGCACGCGCACGGGCACCGATACCGACAGCGTGTTTCACAGCAAAACCGGCATTCCCTCGGCGCTCATTTCCACCCCGCTGCGCTACATGCACTCGCCCACGGAAATGGCCTCACTCAGCGATGTGGAGGCCGTAGCCCGCCTCATGAAAGAAAGCGTGGCCAGTTTTGAAGCCAAAGAGGATTTCCGCCTGCTGTAGCGAAGAATCCGCTCAGGCCCCGAGCAGTCTGCGAAATTCCCGCTCGAGATTTTTATCGGCGGGAATTACGCCTTTTTCAGTGATGAAGCCGGTGATGTAGCGCACCGGCGTTACGTCGAAGGCCGGGTTGTAGGTTTCCACTTTCGCCGGGGCCGTCGGGCTTGTGCCAAACTGCGTGATTTCCTCGCTTCCGCGCTCTTCTATGGGAATATCAGCGCCGGAAGAAAGGCGTATATCAATGGCGGAAAGCGGCGCGGCGATGTAGAACGGCACGCCGTTTTCTTTGGCCAGCACGGCCAGCATATACGTGCCGATTTTATTGGCCGTATCGCCGTTGGCAGCTACGCGGTCGGTGCCGGTAATCACCAAATCCACCTGCCCGGATTTCATGAGATGGCCGGCCGCCGAATCGACCAGCAGCTTCATGGGGATTTCGGCCTGGCTGAGTTCCCAGGCGGTCAGGCGCGCGCCCTGCAGCAGCGGACGGGTTTCATCTACCCACACGTGGATTTTTTTGCCGCCGGAATGCGCATGATAAATTACCGACAGAGCCGTGCCGTATTTGCCGGTGGCCAGGCTTCCGGTGTTGCAATGCGTGAGAATGCGTGCTTGCTCCGGCACTACTTTTTGCCCGTGCAGGCCAATATTACGGCAAATTTCCTTGTCTTCCTCATGGATGATGCGGGCCGTTTCCAGCACTTCGGCTTTGATTTTTTCCAGCGGCTGCCCCTCCATTTTTGATATGCGGCCAAGCTGCCGGTCGAGCGCCCATTGCAGGTTTACGGCCGTCGGGCGGCTGCCAGCCAGGTATTCGGCTACGCGCCGGGCCTCAATCATAAACCCTTTGAAGGAGACGTCCTCAACGTCCCGTATGCCCAGATAAAAGCCATAGGCGGCGGCGATGCCTATGGCCGGAGCGCCCCGGATTTTCAACTTTTTGATGGCATCCCACATCTGCCCCACATCACGGATATCGCAATACACTTTGCGGCCGGGCAAAAACGTCTGATCAATAATGCGGGCATAATCGCCTTCCCAGCGAATAGATTCTACGGCGATTGCGGCGGCGGGCCCGGCGGGCGTTGGAGACTGAGATGTGTTCATCATAAAAAAAGTGAAAATAAAGATAGAAACAGGGATGCAATGTACGGTTTAACGACGGCAGGCGACGGGGAATTATTCCCTTAGTTTTGCGTCTGCTTCACAAAACCGTTGATGCCGTTTCGCTTGAGGCGGCGCATTTCGCGCTCGGCGGCGCTGCGGCGGTCAAACGAGCCCACAAATACCCGGAACACGGCCGCTCCGTTTGCGCGGCCGCGCACAACCCGGGCGTTGCGCACCCCGGCGGCCATGCGTTCGGCCTCGCCCCGGCTGTTGAACGAGCCGATCTGCACGGTAAATTCTTCCTGGCGGATACTGGCCTGCTCCACCGGCGTGGCAGAAGAAAGAATATAAAGCTGCACCGGGGCCACGCCGCCATCAATCATATCGATGCGCTCGGCCGCCTTTCGGGATAAATCTATGATGCGCCCGCGGGCGTACGGCCCCCGGTCGTTGATGCGCACATCCACGTGCTTGTCGTTGTTCATATTTCGTACGCGCACTACGGTATCGAACGGCAGGGTACGATGCGCCGCCGTGAGGCTGTTTTGGTTGTAGCGCTCGCCGTTGGCGGTTTGCCGGCCATGAAACCCCGGCCCGTACCAGCTGGCCTCGCCGCTTTCGAGCATCTGCCCGCGGGTAACCTCCCGCTGATTCCGGCAATTATTGAAGAGAAGCAGCGAGAGCAAGCCGAAAATAAATACGCGCTGCAAGACCTGCAGCAGCGAGCCTTTAAATACCAGCATAAGAATATGGAAAAAGAGTGAAATCAATCGTGTACCTGAAAAAAAATGATGGGCTTGCGGCTCAGTCCGCGCGCATGGGCTTTTGATAGAAGCCCTCCGGAGCACGCCACCACAGGGTGCGGCCCGGCAAATCAACATACAACAACGAGCAGCCGCCCCCGCGAAATTCTTCAAAAAAACCCAGCGCCATGGGCTTGGTGCCGCCGCTGTAATGGAGCACCGCCGATTTATTTTGAAGTGCCATAAACAAATTCTCGGCGATATCCTGAATCGCATCTAAATCGTAGGCCGGGACTTCTACTTTCTTGATATCCGCCCCCAGCGCGTCGGCGATACGGGCCTTGAGCTGCCGGGCCGCTGCCCCGGCTTCGCGCGTATGGCATAAAATGACCGAATGCGGGTTCACCTCAAGGGCGGCTTCATAGTTTACGTGGCTGTCTTCCGGACCGGCCAGCAGACATACTAAGGTTTGCATATCTCGGAAAATTTGTGCGTTGGTGGGGGTAAGAGCGCTGCCGCAGGCATTGCGCTTGCTGAGGATATCAAAATAAAGCTTTACGCCGAAAAAACGTGCCTTTAGTTCAGGAGGATGGCATCCGGATAAAATTCCTGTTACTGGAGTTTTTTCAGTAGTTTTCCCAGGGTCAGGACCCGTCCTCGTAGCTGCGGAAGAAGTTCAGCCGCCGTCCGGGGGGCTTTATCCGAAAACAAGCCTGTTTCCCGCAGCCGCGCAAGGCTTTCTTCCACGGCGGTTTCTACCAGCGGGTTTCCGGCTTCTGCAACGGCTGCGGCCGGAGCCGGCTGCGATTGCCGGAGCTTTTGGTATAGCCGCCGGCCTTTTCCCCAGCCGTTTTTGGCCATATCGCCGGCCATCAGCAGCGGACGCGCCGAGGCCGTGCTGCCGCTGTCGGTTGTGGGAACAGCCGCCAGCGCCGGATTCAGGCGCGTCATGATACGCCGATGAAACCTGTTGAAGGCCCGCAAACGCCGCGGCATATTGTAGCCCAGGTTCAGGATTTCCGGCTCCAGAAACGGCGCATAGACCTGCATCAGTCCGCCGGCATTATGCAGCAGCACCGAGGCCAGCTCCCGCGTTTTGATGTTGGTATAAATCGCATCATAGGTATGCGTATTGGTCGGGCACTGCTGGGTTTTCATCAAGGCCATCAGTTTAGGTTTACTTTGGGCCACGGCGGTTTTATGATGGGCTCCTGCCCAGGCCTCCGGAATTTGGGTCGCGAACATACGCATGCGATAGAGTCGCTCGTAGTCGGGCCGCTTTTTACGATAAAAGGGAAAATCCTGCAGCCAGAAAAAATCCTTAACCACCTCCCCGGAAATCCCGCTTATCACCAGATTATAGCCTTTTTCCCGCCGCCACAGATGCAGGTTTCGCATGGAATGCGTGCGCAGCAGATCCGTCATGCCGTCGCTGAGGCGAAACAGTTCGTCCAGTTCGTCTGCATCGGCCACGGGCGGCGGTGTCAGGATGTTGAGCCCACAGCCCAGGGTATCGGCCACTTGCCTTACGATCTGCTCCTCGGCCTCGTCGCCCGGCCGCTTGGAAAAAACGGCATCAAACGAAATGCCGCAATGCTTGAGCATACAGGCTACGAGTCGGGAGTCGAAGCCGCCGGTGAGGTCTATCGAAATGCGATAGCGGCGGTCGCTGAGCTGTCCGGCCCGCTGCTCAAAAAAGCGGATAAAGGCATCCTCCGGATTTTTGGCCAGCGCCGGATTCAGGCTGATTTTTGCCGGGCTGTTTTCCTTCACAAAGCCGCGCGCGGGATGCAGCAAAAACGGCTGATGCGTGTGCCGCTTGCGCACCGGCCGCAGCAGAGTACGTTCGGTATAAAAAGCGCCGAAGGACAAAAAATTGAACACCTCCTGCGCATCAACAGCTTTCAGGCCGGGCCGCAGCTCCTTGATGCATTTCAGAAAAGAGGCGTATTCATGGCCGGAGCCGGAAAAATAGGTTCGCATAGCGTTTTTGAGAGTGGTTTCTACTACTCACGTTCTTTTATATCCAAAAGTACCTGAAAAATAGTACTCATATCGTATATAAATGGCTTAGATAGTTCTTCTTTATTCTGCAATAATGTTTCTAACTTTTCAATAACTATCACGTGCTCATAAATACGTCGATTAGAATCAATTTTTCTACGCAAATAGTTAAAAGCAAAATGAAACTCAGCATCAGCAGTATGTTGCGGTTTCACATTTCTTTTTATATACTTTTTAACGGCCGGATATTTTCTGAGAAGCTCAAGTAGCCAATGAACATAAACTATGTTATTTAAGTTTAATCTTCTATTCCAATTTGCGTTTTTCAGTCTTGCCACACCGGGTGAAATAGCGAAAAGAAAGTTTCTGTATAATTTATAAGAAGCCTTTTTTCGTGAAGATACCTGCATGGCTAACTTAAAAAAATGAACGGAATAAAAGGGCGAAGTGCTCCAAAAATATGCTCTGTTTCTATCTTCTCCTTCATACAGCCATTTAAAAGCCCGCTCGTAGATAATGAAGTGGACGTACTTATTATGAATACTTTTTTCAGGATAGCCTGTTATTATTTCACGTATTTGTTCTTTAAGACTCCCAATAGGTAAATTAAAAATATCACAAACTTTGCGCACATCATGATATCGTGTATTGTATTTTAAAATGTAGTCCACAAGTTCATCTTCTGTATGAATGGGATACAGAGGACTCAAGTCTACCAGCATTTTATCTCCGCCGTCGCCGGTAAAATTAAAGCTATGTGCACCATATACCTTGCGCAGTTCTTTGAAAAAAGGTATTATAAAACTCATCCTGATGCTATTTAATCCTTTTTTATGATTAAACTGTTCAGAAATGCTATCATCACTTGGTATATTATTTACTTCAAATATTTTATGATCTATATTCAAAAATTTCGCTACCTCAGTTGCTACATCCAGGTCTATCTGC
>JBMCPG010000130.1:0-5321 GCA_048626035.1 Cyclonatronaceae bacterium | reverse complement strand
AGTACAGCGGCCCGATGGCGATCTTGAGCTTACCACCCGCGAGGTAGAGCTGATCCGGTTTTTGGTGGCCAATTCCAACGAGCCGGTTTCCCGCGATACCCTGCTCGAGCATGTATGGCGCTACGAATACAGCACCAACACCCGCACCGTAGATGTGCATATTTCCAAACTGCGCTCTAAAATCGAAATGCATCCCGACGATCCGCGCTTTCTCGTTACCCTGCACGGCGTGGGCTATATGATGAAAATGCCCTGAAAGATTTCTCCCGGCTGTTTTGGAACAGGGTGATGCACGCGCTGCCCGGCTCCAGAACAGCCCTTTCGTGCGGCGGCATCTCAGGCCTGCTGCCGCCGGATTTCGAATAGAAGCAAGGCCGCGCTTACCGACGCGTTCAAAGATTCGACTTGGTTTGCCATAGGAATGCGAAGACGGAAATCGCAGCGCTCAAGCGTTTTTTGCCGGATGCCGCTGCCTTCGCTGCCTACTACCACCGCAACGGGCATGTCGTAGCGCCCCTGCCAGATTGTTTGTTCAGCCCCGCCATCGAGCCCCGCCAGCCAAAAGCCGGCTTCTTTGAGGAGGCCAATACTTTGGTTCATGTTTGTAACCCGCACAATGGGTACTTTGCCGGCCGTACCAGCCGAGGTTTTAAAGACGGCCGCATTTACCGGTGCCTGCCGGTGCTTTGGCACAATTACTCCCGCCACCCCGGCGGCGGCGGCGCTGCGTAAAATAGCCCCGAAGTTTTGCACATCTTCGATTTCGGACAGCAGCATAATAAGCGGATTCGTGCTCATATCCAGCTTTTCGAGCCAGTCGTCCAGCTCCTGATAGACTACGCCGGAAAGCAGCGCTACAATACCCTGATCGTTTACTTTGCCGACCAGCTCAAATAACTTTTTGCCGCTTACTTCCATTACCGGAACCCTCCGGCCGGAAGCCAGCGACTCGATTTCGCGAATGGGTTTAGAGCGGCTGCGCTGCCCCTGCCGCACATATATTTTCTCCAGGCTTACCCCGGAATTTTGCAGCGCTTCTTCTACAGGATGAATGCCGTAAATGTAATTGGTGTTTTCAGTATCTGACATAAAATATGCTTAAATTAAAAGAACATCTTTCTACGGAAGGGCCGGTAAAATACGAGTTTTGCCCGGCCCTGCATTTATTATTTTTATAGTTGAAACGTATGGCCCGGAATCAGGAATTTACTAAATACAGCCAGCAAAAAGGCGCTGAATCCAGCAAAAAGAGCCGGCAGAGCTACTTCAAAACGGTGGCCGAAAAAGCCCGTGGCGTCAATTTTTTTTATGTACTCAGCGGGTTGGCCCAAATGCTGCTGGGCTTCATCGTAACGCTTGCCTCCCTGCTGCACCTTATTCAGCCTGTATGGCTGGCCGCCTTCCTGAGCCTTCTGGGCTGCGTGGTGAGTATGTTTGGACTCTACCAGGTATATGATACATTTAAGCAAGGACACAGCGCCAAAGATATTGCCCGCCATGCTATTGAGCGAGCCATCCGCGACCGTAACTGAGCAGCAGCTTGTGCCATACGCCTCCGATGCCATCACCCTGCCCGAACCAAGCCGTTTTTTTACATGATTTCTTCCCAATCCCGTCCCGATTCCGATACGCCGCCGGCCGCTCACGAAAAACGCATGCGTGCCTTCATTGAAGTGCAGCTCGGCAAAGATGCCCTCAAGCTTGCGCCGGAACAGCAAAAAGCCGGCCTTCAGCAAAAATTTCGCCGCCTCATGATCATGATGGGCGTGAATGTAGCCGTCGTATTATTCTTCAGCTACAGCTTTTATTATGATATTACCCGGCTCGGAAGCACCTGGTTCAGCTTTATCATTGTCTTTTTTTTGGTTAACGTCTTGCTGCTGTCCTATCAGTGGAAACAGCTCAAACAGGCGCTGGCCTGGCTGGAGGCGCATATAAAAACCGGCGGCTCGTAGTAGCACATCATAAATAAATTAAAGCTGCAAAAAGCCCCGAAAAAAACCTATCTTTGCCCGCTTATTGAAGCCGGAACGCCAACCCAAAAATCTTTATGGCCACCAAATATATTTTCGTAACCGGCGGGGTTACCTCCTCGTTGGGTAAAGGTATTATCTGCGCATCTTTAGGCAAACTCCTGGAAGCGCGCGGGCTGTCGGTAACTATCCAAAAGCTGGATCCCTACATCAACGTGGATCCCGGCACCATGAATCCCTACGAGCACGGGGAGGTGTTTGTAACCGATGATGGCGCCGAAACCGATCTCGATCTCGGCCATTACGAGCGCTTTCTGGGGATTTCCACCTCCCAGCAAAATAATGTTACCACCGGCCGTATTTATTACGATGTCATCACCAAAGAGCGGCAGGGCGCGTTTTTGGGAAAAACCGTTCAGGTCATTCCCCACATCACCGATGAAATTAAGTCCAAAGTAACGCAGCTCGGCGAAACCGGGCACTACGATATTGTGATTGTGGAAGTGGGCGGTACCGTGGGCGATATTGAGGGCTTGCCTTATATCGAAGCCATGCGGCAGCTTCGTTTCGACGTAGGCAAGGAAAACACGCTTTCAATTCATCTTACGCTGGTGCCCTACCTCAAAGCCGCCGGCGAGCTGAAAACCAAGCCTACGCAGCATTCGGTAAAAACCATTTATGAAATCGGCCTGCAGCCCGATATTCTGGTGTGCCGGGCCGAAGTGCCCATAGAGGCCAGCATCCGCCGTAAAATCGCGCAGTTTTGCAATGTGGATATGAAAGATGTGATTGCTTCACAAGACGCGCAATCTATCTACGAAGTGCCGCTTTTGATGCTCGAGGAAGGCCTCGATGCCCGCGTTATCAAAAAGCTTTCGCTGAAGTGCGCCGAAGTGCCGGAGCTCACGCGCTGGAGCGAGTTTGTGAGAGCCGTTAAATATCCCAAAAGCACGGTCGAAATCGGCCTGATTGGCAAGTATGTAGAGCATCATGATGCCTATATTTCCATTGTGGAAGCCCTCATACACGCCGGCGCCCTCAACGATTGCAAAGTGAATATCCGCTGGGTGCAGAGCGATGAAATTACGCCCGAAAATGTCGAAAAAAAGCTGCAAAAACTTGATGCGGTGCTGGTAGCGCCGGGATTCGGCCCGCGCGGCATCAGCGGAAAAGTGGTGGCCGTGGAGTATGTGCGCCGGCATAACATTCCGTTTTTCGGTATCTGCCTGGGCATGCAGTGCGCCGTTATCGAGTTTGCCCGCAACGTCTGCGGGCTTAAAGATGCCAACAGTACCGAATTTAACACCGAGACCCAGGCACCGGTTATTGCACTCATGGAAGATCAGAAGCAGCAGCTTGAAACCGGCGGCACCATGCGCCTCGGGCTGTATGATTGCGCCCTGGAAGCTCATTCAAAAGCCGGCGATGCGTACGGAAAGGACGTTATTCAGGAAAGGCACCGGCATCGTTTTGAGTTTAATAACGCCTTCCGTGAGACCCTGGAAGCGGCCGGCATGCGCTGTACGGGCATTAATCCGGAGCGGGATCTGGTGGAAATTGTGGAAATTGAAAATCATGCCTGGTTCGTGGGCGTGCAGTTTCATCCGGAGCTGAAAAGCAAAGTCGTGGCCCCGCAGCCGCTTTTTGTGCAGTTTGTAGCCGCCGCGCTAAAGCGCCATCAGGCCGGCAGACAGCAGGATGATGATAGTGAAAACCGTTTGTAAACTTGTGATGCGATGCCCGCAATAAATCCTTTTGAAGGCTACATCAGGCCGCGCGTTTGCGGGCTTATTGTAGAGCGCGAGCGCCTGCTGCTGGTCAAAATTAACGCTCCTACCCGCCGGGAACCGTTCTGGATGCCGCCGGGCGGGGGCATCGGTTTCCAGGAGCCCGCCAAAACGGCAGTGGTGCGCGAGTGCGCCGAAGAAACCGGCCTGCGCGTCGAAGCCGGAGAACTGTGCTTTGTCTCGGAGTACATCAGCGGGAGGTGGCACGCGCTGGAATGGTATTTTCGCTGCAAAATCATCACAGAAGAAACGCATCAAATACCCAAACTGGGCCACGATCCGGAAATGCAGCCTGAAGACCAGATGCTCGAGGATATCGCCTGGTTTACGGGCGATGAAATCCGAAACCCGCAGCATAAGGTTTTTCCCGCATTCATACGCGAATATGCCGCTGAAATTCTTTCCGGACAGGCACTGCCTTTGCGCTACTGCCCGCAGTAGATAAATTTACAGAAGCTGTTTTTCAGAACGCCGCGCAATCTGCACGATTTTTTCGGGTAGCCGGGTTATAATATCCGGGTAGTTCATTGGTTCCGGGGCCGGGTGCTGCAAAAGAGTATGGAGCTGCATCATCACAAACTCATCTACAGTGTTGGCTACGGGCACTCCCATTTGAAGCAAGGCTGCGGCATTACAAGCTTGTTCATACTGATGCCGCATGGGTATGCAAAATAACCTTTTGCCCAAGTGCAAGGCTTCGGAAGTTGCCTGAAATCCGGCCCCGCAGACCAGCGCCGCACAGCCCGCCAGACTTTCCAGATAGGCCTCGTGCGAAACCGGCCGCACACGAATTTTGTCGGTATCAAAAGCTTTTTCGGTATGTTTACAGAACAAATGCACTTCCCGGTTCAGCCTTAAAAAATGCGGAATCAGCCGGGCGGAATCGTAAGAAGGCAAATATACGGTGATGTGCCGGCCGCGCGTACACACCAGTTGGCGAACCTCATCGCGAATGAGCGGCGTTAGCACGTTTGAATCGTAGCTTTTATAATGAAATCCTATCGCATGGTCTGCCGGGGCATAATGCCGCATGACCCGTTCTCCCCAAAAGCTTCTCACGGCCGGCCGGGGCACCAGAGGCGAAAAAAACGCCGCCTGATGGCTAATACCCAGAGTTTTAACGCCTGAAAGCCGCCCAGCCCAAGCCGATACCGGCTCAAAATCGGAAAGCACCAAATCGTATTCTTTAGCCGGAACTTGCTTCACATCCATCATAAAACGGGCCGGTTTTGCTTTGGAAAAAGAATCGCGAAAATCAATCCCGCCTGTTTTGCCAAAGCTGAAGCCTATTCCGCTGCACCGGTAGCGCACGGGATAATCCAGGGAAGCATCGGCGCTGTGGCCGCTTAAAAGCACGTCGAGCTGTGCAATATCCGGGTGGTTTTTCAGGGCTGAAAGAAGCATTCGGGCACGGCTGATATGCCCGTTTCCCGTGGCTTGAACACCATACAGGATGCGTAGTCCCGCTTCAGAAGAAGGGCCTTCAGGAAGCCGGAAGATAAACCGCCGGGCTTTGGAAGCTTTTGCATTCTTGCGGTAAGAAGCCGTAGATGAGGATGCC
>JBMCPG010000129.1:0-5342 GCA_048626035.1 Cyclonatronaceae bacterium | reverse complement strand
TTTGCTCACCGGCTATACCAACCTGATTGAGTATGGGCTGCATAAAACCACCGGCCGTGTCCGCCGCCGGAAAGCAAATGCCCTTCTGCCTATTCCGCTGGAAGAGGTGCTCAGCGGTTTGAAAAACTGGGCCGGGCAGCTTAAACAAGCCCGAACGGTAGCGCCTGTGCTGCAAGAAACCAGCGCGTTTATCAAAAAGCTGCCGCCCGTACTTGAAGAAGAACAGCAGCCCGAACGGTTTACGTTGCACCCCGATGATATCGGCCTGCGGCGGGCCGCCAAGCAGTCTAAAATAGCGATATATACCCTGCAAGGCCGCATATATGCAGTGTTCTCAGGCGCTGAGCTGCCCGCATGGAAACAACGCATCCCGCTGCGCGCGCTCGTGGAGGCAAATCAGGCGGAATTGTTCGGCCGCCTGCTCCCGGCCCAAAAACATCATATTGAAATATGCAGCGCCATAACAGAAGCCTGCCAGAAATATTTCGACAGCTTTATCCGGGATACGGCCAGCAGCCTGAAAACAACAGAGCCGGGCCGGGAGCAGGCGCTGGAAGTCTTTTATGATGCGCTCCAGCAGCTCAAAGCCCGCATAGCGCGGCATCAAAAAGCTGAAGCAAGCCAACTGCGGAACGCTATACAGCTTCAGCTCCGGCAGCTTTACCGCCATATTGCACAAGTGGATACCATCGAACTGTCGTCCCGGCATTTTTCGCGTTCCGCTATCGAGGCAAAACAAAAGCAGCTTCGCCGGGAATACGAGCTTTATGGTGATGTGCTCGCCCGCGATATAGCCCTCTGCGCCGACGAGATGCAGCTTAAGGAAAGCCTGTTGCGCCTCAGCCAAACGGCCCTTGAGCAAATGGAAAACGTCCGCAGCCAGCTCTACGAGCTTTTCAAAGGAAAAGAAGGATTTGCAGGGGTCATCGGGCCGGCGCAGCAAAGTTATGAAGAAAACGCCCGGCGCTACGCTATTCCCCCCGAAGCCCGCCGAAGCGATGCCCGCCTGATTACCCATATTACGAACTTGCGCGAGGTGTTTCAGCGCATGTTGATGCCTGTGCCGGAAGGTGAAATACAGCCCGATGAACACGCAGATCTGTCCGCCGAAACCTTGCTTGCTCTTCCCGCTTATGCAGAACAAATACGCCGCATAACGCCCGAAGAATCTCTTATTGAGGAGTTCGGCAGCGCTGTTTTATATAAAGGAAATGAGCTGCCGCCCCGCCTGAGCTATCATGAGCAGCGAAAAATAGATAAACAAACCGGCCGGCCTTCGGTAGATGCGGCCCATATCAGCCTGCGCGAGGAAGTAACGGCCTATCTGCGCGGTGTCCTGCTGCGTAAAATTGCGCCGCTGCCGGCTCAAATTAATGATGAGTGCAGCAAACTACAGGAAAACTGGCTGGAAATGAGTGAGGCCATAAGCATCAATCTTGGCTCCGCTATTGATGTTGCCGAAGACCGCGAAGAAGAGAAATACCGCATAAAAGCAAGCGAACTGGCTGGCGAAGCACTGCGCCGGGGCGAAGAACGGCTCCAGGAATTTTCTGCTGCGGCCGAAGCCAGCTATACAAAAATACAGCAGACTTTTGATGCCGCTGCCGGGGAAAGCCTGCTTTTTTTACTTGATGTAGCTCTTGAGGGCAGTTACAGCCAGCTAAAATGGAAATCCCGCTCCCTTAAAGTCGAGGAAACGGCGCTTGGCTGGAAGTCTAAACTCATTATGTATTGGTCGCGCTTCCGGGATACGGCGGCCGTTTTTCAGCGCTTTTCCGGGCAAAAATACCGCAGCAGCTCGAGCTGGTTCCGCCGGTCTGTAGGCATAGGAACAACCGGCGATGAAGCCTCTATAAAAACGGATGCGGCACAGTTTTTAGCCGAAACCGACCGCATTATTGCACAGCTCCCGCTTATTTATCGGCGGCTTTACCGCAATGAGCCGGTAGAGCATAAACGCTTTCTTATTGGCCGCAGCTCGCATCTGGCAACGCTGCGCCGGGCCTATGACGATTGGGAGGCGCGGTATTACAGCAATTTTATCGCTATCGGCGAGCGCGGCAGCGGCAAAACCAGTATTCTTGAAATCGGCATACAGCAGCTCGGGCTTCCTGAAACCCGGCCGGTTATCCGGGGCAGGCTCCATCATACTATATATACGGAAGCGGAGTTGCTCACCCATTTATGCGATCTCTTCGACTATGCCCCGAGCAGCAGGGCCGAGCTGCTGGCCCGGTTGCGGGCGCGCAAGGATAGGCCGGTGGTTGTCTGGGAAGGGTTTCAAAACTTATACTTGCGCCATATTGGCGGTTTTGAAGCACTTGAGACCTTCTTGCTTATCATTTCCCAAACAGGCCAGCACGTATTCTGGGCTGTAAGCTGCTCGCGCTATGCCTGGAGCTATCTCGATAAAATTTTCCGGGTAGGCGAATATTTTATTCATTCTTGCTTTACCGATGAGTTCACCGCCGCCGAAATTCGCGATGTCATTATGAGCCGGCATCCCATTAGCGGGTATGAGCTGGAGTTTATGGCCGGCGAGCGGGAGCAGGCCAGCCGTATGTATAAAAAAATGCTCAACGATTTCAGTGGCCGGCAGGAATACCTCGCCGAACGCTATTTTACCGAACTGTTTCAGGTTTCGGAAGGCAATATTTCTATTGCGCTGCTGTATTGGCTGCGTTCGGTGCAAATTGAGGACGGGGAAACCATTAAAATTGCTCCTCTTACCAGCACGCTCCGGCAAATTGGCGACGGGCTCAGCGAAGACGCTGTATTTGTGCTCGCTTTTATTCTTCTGCACGACGATCTGACCCCGCCTCAGCTTGCGCTGGCGTTTCATATTTCGGAACAAGAAAGCCAGCTGTTGCTCTCACGGCTGGCGGCAAAAAGTTTACTCAGTCTTGGCGAAGACGGCCGGTATTATCTTAACCATATGCTCTACCGGCACATCACGCGCATTCTAAAGACCAAAAACATTCTGCATTAACTAAAATGAACTTTTCTGCTTTCAGGGGCAGCCTGTTGCTCGGCTGCATCATCATCATGCTGCTCCCCGCCTACGCCTTGCCGGCTCCGCAAGCCCTGCCCGACTCCCCGTTTCCCCAGGCTTATTTTATACCTCAACCTCAGCCTCAACCTGAACCTCAACCTGAACCTCAACCTCAACCCGAACCTCAACCCGAACCCGAACCCGAGCCTTCCGCAGAACACCTGAGCAGCTCCCAATTTCAAGAGCTTTTATCCTTTGGCAAAGTAGCTGCGGCGCTGGTGTTGCTCCTGCTCATTTTCATAAGCACCAAACTGATCGGGCTGCTGCTTGAGAGCCTGTCCGAACGCTTTTCCAATCAGCGGCTGCTCATAAAGCGCTTCATCCCGATTTTCCGCCTGCTTACCTGGACAATAGGCCTGTATATCATTATTACGGCCGTGTTCAATCCGCCTATTGAAACGGTCATTACCGTAAGTGCTTCTATTGGGATTGCCATTGGTTTTGCCTCTCAGGACATCCTGCGCAACGTTTTTGGCGGCCTCATGATTATTCTCGACCGGCCCTTTCAGGTGGGCGATAAAATTGATATCGGCGGGCATTACGGGGAAGTAAGCGAGATTGGCCTGCGCTCAGTACGGCTCGTCACGCCCGACGATTCGGTTGTTTCTGTACCTAACGGCGAGCTCATGAACAAAGCGGTTTCCAACACCAATTCCAGCGCGCTCGATTGCCAGGTGGCCTGCGATATTTTTCTGCCTACCGATGTGGATATACAACAAATGCGGCGGCTTGGGCGGCGGGCGGCCTTTACCTCGCGCTATGTTTACCTGAATAAGCCCGTAGTGGTAAACGTTTTAAACGAAACCAAAGCCAACCGCTCGTATGTCATTCTTCGGGTGAAGGCCTACGTGCTCGACATCCGCTACGAATTTCGTTTCAAGAGCGATATGAGCGAGCTTATTTTGCAGGAACTCAGCGACAAAGGCATCAGTGCCGGGGCCTGAGCCGGGGTAACATCAAAAAAAATAGCCCTTGCAAGTATAATACTTACAAGGGCTTACAAATGGGGCGTGTGGAGCTATGGGGATTCGAACCCCAGACCTTCGCGCTGCCAGCGCGACGCTCTAGCCAGCTGAGCTATAGCCCCTTTTTTATGAGAGCCATAATATACGTTTATAAAGCACCTGTATGCAAGTAGTAAATCTTTTTTGTGCCCGATATTTTTACTTTTGCTCTAAAATAGCTGTTCTCTTATTGTTGGCCAAAGTCTTCTGATTTGGAATTAAACGCAGGCAAGGAAACGATACAGAACTTCTTTTAAGTTTAAAGCGCAAAGGCAAAAAGTGTCTTGATATTCTGCTGCAAGGCTAAAAAAACAATAAGAAACTTTAGTTTTCATGTATAATATGTATCTTCATTTATTCATGAATAGTACTCATAAGCCTGTGAGATGCAAGTTTTTCAAAGCTAAAGAGCGTAAAATCCGTTATTTTTATGAGCGATCCGGATATGGCTGAATGCTGAAGCAGCCGGGCACAATCGGATATGCAGCAGAACATAAAACAGCTTTCCTTTCACCTTGTTTTCATGCGACAATTCTAATCAAATCCTTACTTATGTTTAACATGAACCAACTCTCTTCTACATTTAGCGTTAGTGCCTGCCTGCTGGCCGGGGCACTTTTTTTATCGGCCTGCGGCTCTTCTCAGGAAACCGTTGATGAGACGCCAGACGTAATTACGATGGAATATCTGGAGTCTTTAGAAGATGAAGAACTCCAGCAAATGGACAGCGACGGCGACGGCGTTTCCGACTACGACGAAATGTTTGTGCATGATACCGATCCGCTTGGCAGCGATTCTGACGACGACGGCCTTTCTGACGGCGATGAAGTGGATGTGTATGGTACCGATCCGCTGAACCCCGATACCGACGAAGATGGGCTCAACGATTATGATGAAGTGATGGTCCATAATACCGATCCGCTGGTAGCCGATACCGACGGCGACGGGCTTTCCGACTTTGATGAAATCGATACTTATAATACCGATCCGCTCTCAACCGATACCGACGGCGATGGCCTTTCTGATTATGATGAACTCATGGCGCACGAAAGCAATCCGCTGAATCCCGATACGGATGGCGATGGCTTCACCGACGGGCAGGAGCTGGAAATGGGCACGGATATGCTCGATGCCGACGATCCGGTAGTGGTGCGCGAACTTGAAGAAGTAAATTTTGATTTCGACCGCAGCAACCTCGACAGTCAGGCGCGCGAGCTGCTTTCTGAAAACGTGGAGCGCCTGGAAACCAACCCGAATTATGAAGTTCGTGTCGAAGCCTTCACCGA
>JBMCPG010000128.1:0-5369 GCA_048626035.1 Cyclonatronaceae bacterium | reverse complement strand
AAGCGTCGAGCTGCTATCGGAAGAAAACCGCAGCTGGCTGGCTTCCCGCCCACTCATCATAGAAAACGACACCTGGATCGCCGCCCATGCCTCCCCGCTGCAGCCCGATCACTGGGAGTACCTCGATAGCGCTATTAAGTGCCAGCAGGTGCTCGAAAAGCTGCCGGAAGAAAAGAAATTCGTTTTCGTAGGGCACACCCACCGCGCCGGAATGGCCGCCAATGAATTTGGTGTTTTTGGTTTACAAGCCGGCTACCGGTTCGTTATTAATCCGGGAAGCATAGGACAGTATCGCGACGAAGACCACCGCGCCTCTTTTTGTATCGTAGATACCGAAAACTACCAAATCGAGCAGCACAAGCTGAGCTACGACACCCACGACACCCTGCTGGATTACCAAACCCTCGGCATCAAAAAAGCAAAAGCAAAACAACTCTTAGGCGTATAAACATCCCTCCTTCTTTCCTCCCCCTTTAGCCTTTTTCCTTTCCCCTTTAACCTTTCTTCTTCCCAATGTCCACGCCCCCTGTATAAGTACACGATCTTACGGTTTCCTACAATAACAAGCCGGTGCTTTGGGATATAGATTTCAGCCTGCCCGAAGCTTCTTTACTTGCTATTGCAGGCCCTAACGGAGCGGGAAAATCCACGCTCATTAAAGTGATTATGGGCCTGGTAAGCCCCGTTTCTGGTTACGCCCTTAGCTATGGCAAGCCACTGCGGCAGATGCGCACGCGTATTGCCTATGTGCCGCAGCGCGAAACCGTGGACTGGAATTTCCCGGTAAACGTGTTTGATGTCGTGCTTATGGGCCGCTATGCGCATTTAAAGTTGTTCCAGCGCCCTAAAAAGAAAGATAAAGAGATTGCCCGGCAGGCGCTCGAAAAAGTAGGCATGGCCGACTTCGCCAGCCGGCAGATTGCCCAGCTTTCCGGCGGGCAGCAGCAGCGCGTTTTTCTGGCCCGCGCCCTGGCTCAGGAGGCCGATATCTATTTTATGGACGAGCCCTTTGCTGGTGTAGATGCTTCTACCGAAGATCATATTCTGGAGCTACTGCGGGAGTTGCGCACACAGGGCAAAACCGTGATTGTGGTACATCACGATTTGCAAACCGTTTCTGAATATTTTGAATGGGTGATGCTCTTAAACCTGCGGCTGGTCGCTTTAGGGCCGACTAAAACCACGCTCACGCAGGAAAATCTACAGAAAACCTATGGCGGCCGCCTCAATATTCTTTCGCAGGCGCTGGAACTGAGCCGCAAACAACAGTTTATACGAGAACGTGGCCATGAGTGATGCCTTCCTGGATTTTATTACGCTTCAGAATGCCAATCTGCGCTGGGTTTTGCTGGGCACGGTGCTGCTGGGGCTTTCGGCCGGGGCGCTGGGCTGCTTCACCGTATTGCGGCAGCGGGCGCTGGTGGGCGATGCCGTAGCTCATTCTGTTTTGCCGGGCGTTTGCCTTGCATTTATCGTAATGGGGGATAAAAACCCGATTGCTCTGCTTATCGGTTCGGTAATTTTTGGATGGATTAGCCTTGTGGTGATGGATTTTCTTGTGCGCAATACGCGCATCTCCAGCGATACCTCTATTGGGATGGTGCTTTCGGTGTTTTTTGGCCTCGGCGTGATGCTGCTCACCTACATACAGTCCAGCGGAAACGTGAATCAGAGCGGGCTGGACGCGTTTTTATTCGGCAACGCGGCTTCCATGCTGCGCGAAGATGTGCTGCTGTTCGGGGCCATTAGTGTGATGGTGCTTCTGGCGCTGCTTTTCCTCTTTAAAGAGCTGCGGCTCATCAGCTTTGATCCCGAATATGCCCAAATTCTGGGCTATCCTATCCGGCGCATGGAAATCGTGCTGGCTACCCTGCTGGTGGTTACCATCACGGCCGGGCTGCAGGCCGTGGGCGTAGTACTGATGGCCTCAATGCTTATTATTCCGGCCGCCACGGCGCGCTATTGGACCGATTCCCTGGCCGTTATGCTGGCTATTGCCGCTGCAGTGGGCAGTATTTCTGCCATAAGCGGAACCTTTGTGAGCTACGCTTTTAGCGGGATGCCCACCGGCCCGTGGATGGTGCTTACGGCCGCCACTTTGTTCGGCTTTTCTTTTTTTCTGGCCCCGGCCCGCGGCGAGCTGCAGCAATGGCTGCGCCGGCGAAAACAGCGCCGGAAAATCAATGAGGAAAATATTCTTAAAACCCTGTACAAACTGGAAGAGCGGGATAAAAATGATACACGGGTGCGCCCGCTTCAGGAATTGCTTAAGCTGCGCCGCATGAAAACCCGCCGTCTTAAGGCTGGCTTGAAAAGTCTTAAAGAACAAAAGTTTGTAGAGTATTATGAAGGCCGGCCCGGCGGCTATATCTTAACTCAGGCTGGCCGCGAACAGGCCCGGCGGGTGGTGCGCGTGCACCGGCTCTGGGAGCTGTACCTTACCCGTCAGCTTGAAATCGCCGGCGATCATGTGCACGATGATGCCGAGTCTATGGAGCACGTTATTACCCCCGAGCTGGAGCAGGAATTGCTGAAGATGCTCGATTTTCCGGAAAAGGATCCGCACGAAAAATCCATCCCTGGTTTCCCAAGCTAACCCCAATCCCGCCCGCTGTGAAAATTATCCGACACTACACTAAAAGCCAGCCTGAAATGCGCACCAAGCTCCAGAATATGGCCGAAACCATGGGCCGGGAACTCCGGGTAAGCTCCCAATGGCAAAGTCCCGATCTGCTTGATTTCAAAGGAACAGGCATAAGCGGGCGCATTTTCCTCAACGAAGCGCAGCGGCGGCTTGAAATAGAAGTGCAAAAAAGCTTTTTGATGCCGATTAGCAACGATGCTATCGCCGCCAAAATAAATGCGTATCTCGATGAAGAGCTTTAGGGGAGCTGCTCTGCATGCTCGTTTTCCCGGCCTCCCGGCTGATGCGGCGGCTCAAGCAGGCTGCGAAAATAGACTTGCAGATCTTCTCCCGTAATATCGATGTCGGGCGGTAGCTGTCGGAAGCTGGGGGCGTAGCCGGAAACCAGCTCCTGCCGGGCGGCATCACGAATGCCATGCGGGTAAATCAGAAAATTAAAGGTGAAGCTTTCGTACGAACCAAGCCAGCCTTCATAGGCACCAAAGCGCAAATCATGGAGCATGAGCCGTTCTTCATCGACCCGGCTTACCGAATAGTAGCCTTTGGAAAACCACTGCAACTCTCCTACGGCATGGCTGTCGGCAATGCCATATTCCTCGAGCAGCTCGTGGCGGCCGGGAATTTTATTAAAGCGTATTTCCGGCGTTTTCCATAAGTGCGAAAAATGCCCTTCTACGTAGTTGCCGTCGGGCGTTTGGGCCAGACCGCGCCAATACAGGCTTGTGAGGGGGTTGGGAAAGGTGCGGATGCGCTCATATTCGATTTCCTGGGCCTCGAGGGCGCGCTCAAAATGTGGGATAGCGCTAAGCTTAAGCGGAATAGTGAGCAGCAAATAGCCAACGCTGATGCTCAGTCCTATGGTACTCCAGTAGCGCCTTCCGCGCGCATCATGCCGGTAAAAAGCCACGGCAATCACGCTGATGAGCAGCGGGAGCGTGAAGGCCGGATCAATAATAAAAATGGTGTTAAACTCGAACCCGTAGCGCGTTATGGGGAAAAGAAGCTGCGTTCCGTAGCCGGTCATGGCATCGAGCAGCGGATGGGTGAGCAGGCACCAGAAAAACAGCTTTGCCCAGCCCCAAAAACCGGCTTCGGAAGAGCGCCGGTGCACCCGCCCGGCTACCAGGGCCAGTAGCGGGGCCATCAGGAAAGGAAAAAATAAGGAGTGCGAAAACCCCCGGTGCACGCTGAGGTAGTCCACCGGGTCTAAAAACAGGGAAAACACGACATCGAGGTCGGGGAAGGTTCCGGCAAAAGCGCCCCATAAAAGGGCCTTGTTTCCTACTTTTTTGCCAAGAACGGCTTCGCCAACAGCCGCGCCAAAGGTGAGCTGCGTGAGTGAGTCCATCGGAAAATTAAAGAATGAAAAAGGGCTGAAAAATCATACAAACATCAGCAGCAGTAAAAGGTTCAGCGGCCGGGCCGCCGGTTAGGGCCGGGCGAGCCAGTCGCCGCCGGGAAGGAGTTTCTTTTGCTGCCGGAAGGGTTTTTGCCGGATGCGCCCGGGGGCAAAAACGTATAAGAAAGCCTGCTGCCCGCTCACGTCGGTGGCCCGGATGCGTTCATACAGATTCTGCGGATGCTCCGGCCCGTGGTAGGCCTCGAGGCGGTCTATACGCGCAAGCAGGGCCGCATCCAGCCCATACAGTTCTGCGGTGATGTAAGATGTTTCCGGCCTTTGAGACGCACGGGCAGGTACAATGGCCGGATAGCTGCCAAAGCTCCACATCATATAGCCTTCAATGCGGGTTGTATAAAAAAAGTCTGCGCCTTCAAGCAGGCCATGATTTTGCCCGCCGCGCCGGAGGGTGCCATAGACAAACAGCCGGAAGAGCGCGCGTTCCGGGGGCGTTGCGGATTCTGATGAAACAGCAGGCATAAAAATGAATCAATATCAACAATGAGGACAGAGCGCCTGGAAAACCAACGCTACAGGGCACTGCGCTGTTGCGCTTTTTACATTGGAAAAGTATGGCCTTCCCCGGCTTTTGATAAAAGCGCCATGAATATACGATTGAAGTTCTTATTTTACATTATCTCAAAAGACTGTATTTGTTTAACCCCTATATATACTCAGGCAAAAGCTCACTTTAGACGGCGTAGCTATATCGCTATGGCTACGTATGCGCTTGTTTTTGCTTATCAGACTCGGAATATTCTTTGCAGAATGCATGATTTACTATGGAACACACCACCTCAGTCAGCTATAAAAAAATTATTCATGCATCTCCTTTTGGGTATGCCAGCTACCGGCGGATAAAATCGGACACGGGGCAAACCGTGGATATCGAGTTTACAGACATGAACCCGGCTTTTTCGCGCATCAGCGGACTGCAGCCCGAACATGTTATTGGTAAGCGGCTTTCCCAACTGCTTAAACAGCCCCGGTTCCGCAAACATGATCTCCTTGGGCTCAACAACGCGCGCCGGCTTTATGCCCGGCAGTTTATGGAAGACCGCTGGGAATATTATGCCACCCGGCAGGATATACGCTACCTTGCCCATATTTATGCGGCGGACAGCCATATTATGGTTCTTATGCTCACGCCTTGTAGCGACATAGAAATTGATACATCTGCTTTCTCCACGCGGCGGCACCACATGGTATGCCGGTTTAAGCCCGATACTACCCTCACGTTTGTGAACAAAGCCTACTGCCAGAACGTAGGCAGGGCGGCCATAAAGCTGATCGGCCGGTCATTCCTGGATTTGGTGCCCCGCGATA
>JBMCPG010000127.1:0-5402 GCA_048626035.1 Cyclonatronaceae bacterium | reverse complement strand
CGATGGCGGGCATATCGTGTGTTTTGGCCTTTTTGACCAGGTCGCCGATACCGGCGGCGCCGTCGAGCATACTAAATTGTGTGTGGCAGTGCAGATGCGAAAAGCGGTTCATGGGCGGGCGGGGTATAAAACTGAAGAGATGAACAGGGCCAGCGACAAACAAGACAATAGAGCAATTGGCCGCTCGGTTGAAGAGCGTTTTAAAATACGGGAATCGCCTCGTGCCTGAAATATCAAAATTAAGGGGACGCCCTGGGGTGATGGTATTTTTCAGGATTTTACGATAAAAAAAGCCGCTTTCTTTTACCTGAGAAAGCGGCTTTCATATAGATCAACAGATCATAAACGGATGCCATCATCCGGTATTACGCCATAGGCTTGTTTGGTTCAAAAACCAAAGCCGAGACCGAACACCAGATAGGCCGTTTTGGCCTGTGGGTTGGTAATGAAGGAAGTCGAAACGCCAATTTCACGGCCCGATTCCAGCTCGAGGCCTTTGGAAACGCCGGCGCCCACATTTATAAACGAGAACTCGGTGGTTCCATACTGGGCAGATTCGCCGGGCGTGAAGCCGGAAAACAGCGACAGATCTGCTCCTTCGAGAGCAAAATCGAAGCCGGTTTCTATATAAATAGAGTCATCATCATCGTTGGCCACAAAAATATTACCACTCAGGAACCAGCCCGTCATATCGTTAATGGCTGTATCATAATGCACGCCCAGTTCGATAAAATGCTCTTCCCCGTCGAAAAAATCGACATCAGCGGTTGGGAAGGTGTAGTCGGTAAGCGACAGGGCAAAATTACCGGCATCGGTTTCCACGCCATAAGAGGCATAAATATCGATTTCAGTACCGTCCGGATCGCCGGTTGTGGCATACGCACCCCAAAGACCGACTTCCAGCCCGCCGGCGGTGTAGGAAGCAGAAGGCATAATGCTCGGCGAATTGCCGAAATCAAAGCCCCGCCATACGTAGCGGCTGTTGGTTTCCACGCCTACACTGAATTGCGCCTGGGCTTCCGTTGCGGTAAATCCTGCAAAAGCCAGCAAGAGCACAGCAGCTTTGATGATCGAACTAATTCTGTTATTTTTCATAGAGTAATTAAATAGAATAATGTTGGGAGATGTGTGTGATTTGTCCGTTGTGAAAGCTAAAATCAGGGCCTTCTGCATACATCTTCTTTAAAAAAGGGAGCCGGTTCTTTCCACGGAGCGGCTCCCTTTTCCTTTTTATGATGAGGGGTCGAAACGCCCTGAATGCGCCGTAAACAGCAGTGTTCTGCCATCAGCGCAGGCAGGAAAAGGCCCTTGAGAAATCAAGTGCTATACGGTAGCCGGCTGTGGCTTTGCTTCGGTATCGAAGCCGTTGGTTTCCACATCGGCAAAGTTCGGATATGCGCGAACGCCGTGCTCGGCAATATCCAGGCCGGTAGCTTCATAATCATTGCTTACACGCACGCCAACGGTAGCCTTAAGCGCACCAAATACGGCGAGGGAAAACAGGAAAGTAAAGCCGAAAATGGCCAGTACGCCAATGAGCTGAACGCCAATAGTTGCGGCCGGAGAAAAGATGCCTACGGCCAGAGTGCCCCAGATGCCGCAGGTTCCGTGCACAGAAACGGCACCAACGGGATCGTCGAGCTTCAGTTTATCAAGTCCTACCACCGAAAACACAACAATTGCGCCGCCGATGGCGCCAACAAGAATCGCCAGGCCGGGCGTGATGGCATCGGCCCCGGCGGTAATGCTCACCAGGCCGGCAAGAATGCCGTTAAGCGCCATGGTTGCATCTACCTGCTTGAGAAACAGTTTGGTAACCAGCATGGCAGAAACGGCTCCGGCAGCAGCAGCAAGGGCGGTAGTTACGAAAACAAAACCTACAGCAGAGGGATCGGCATTGAGTACAGAGCCGCCGTTGAAGCCGAACCAGCCGAACCACAGCAGAAACGCACCCACGGTAGCCAGCGGGATGTTATGGCCCAGAATAGGCTTGATGCTTCCATCGGCCCCATATTTACCTTTACGCGCGCCTAAAAGGATAATACAGGCCAGCCCGGCAATGCCGCCTACTCCGTGTACCAGCGTAGAACCGGCAAAATCATAAAAGCCCATCTCGGCTAACCAGCCGCCGCCCCACAACCAGCTTCCGGTAATCGGGTAGGAAATAGCTACCAGCAGAGTACCGAAAATCATGAATACGTGCAGTTTAATGCGGCCGGTAACGCAGCCCGAAACAATGGTTGCAGCCGTAGCGGCAAACATAGCCTGAAAAATAAAATCGGCCCAGATCGTCATATCCATGCCATAGCCGGTAGATAAAAAGGATACAGGGTCGGATTCATCGAAGCCGATGCCGAATCCTCCAAAACCAAAGTATCCGTTAAAATCGCCCGGATACATAATCTGAAAGCCGACAACAGCATAGGTGAGAATGCCAATACAAAGAATAAAAACGTTTTTATAGATAACGTTTACCGTATTCTTTGCGGCCGTCATGCCGCTCTCGACGGAAGCAAAGCCAAGGTGCATAATAAATACAAAGGCCGCAGCTATCAGAATCCAAAGGTTATCAATAATAAACTTGGTGTATTCTGGTGAAGCCTGAAATGCTTCCATCGACTCGTAGTCGTTGGCTATCGCGGCGGAAAAAGGCAGAAGCAGTGCTGCAAAGCTGAGCATTGCTGTTTTGGCCATTGTGCCCCGGTAGTGAGATGTCAAATCTCGGTTTCTTAAAAATGAGTTCATTGAGTGCATAAAGCAATTCTGAAAGTTAGCAGTGATTAGCAGTTGTTAGCGCGCTGTGCTAATTTTACAACTATTGTACGCTAAGTCAATAATAAATTAAGCTAAATAGGTATTTACTTTTATTTTATTATGATTTGCTGTATAAAAAGCGCTTTTATTTCTATCAGCCATTTTTAACAAGTATAATTTTAACAGATTTTGTAAAGCATGCTAATTGCCGCCTTTATGCGTTGTACTATTGCTAAAAAACAAGCTTTCCCGGAGATATGCGCAGATAAATAGCAGAGGTTTTGAGCTGTTATTATCGAATAATTAAGCGTATTTTTAAAACCTCGTTATCTTTCAATTTTTAATCTTTTTATCGTGAAACGTATTCCTATTGGTTCCGATCACGCCGGTTTTGCCGTTAAAGAGCAGGTAAAGCATATTCTTGAAAACCTGGGCTATACGCCTGTAGATTTTGGCACACACAACGAAACTCCGCCGGTAGATTATCCCGACTTCGCCAAGCGCGTATCTGAAGCTGTGGACAGCGGCGAATATGGGCGCGGTATTCTGGTGTGCGGGTCTGGACAGGGCGTGTGCATGACGGCGAATAAATTTGCCGGTGTCCGCGCCGCGCTTGCCTGGAATCCGGAAGTAGCCGCGCTTTCTGCACAACATAATGATGCAAATATGCTGTGCCTTCCCGGGCGCTTCGTGGATGAGCAAACGGTGGCCTCAATTGTAGAGACCTGGCTAACAACGGAGTTTGAAGGCGGCCGGCACGAGCGGCGGGTAAATAAAATCAGTTGTTAAATGTGCGCCCGGGCAGAAACGATTTGGTGGCCTTCGGGCATTTTTAGAAGCGATGGCACTAATTATTGCAGCGCCTTAATGCAACATGCTGGCCGAAACGGCTTTTAATCATGCTTAAGAATAGTATTATGTATATTTTATAATACATTGATATGCTCAGCTTTATGCAGCTTGCCAACCGTCATTCCTTTCATCTTATCTCTTCCTTATCATGCTGAACAATCGCCTGAACGAACAAGATCCGGAAATTTTCCAACTGGTAGAAAAAGAAACCGAACGGCAAACCCAGAATGCCGAAATGATTGCTTCCGAAAACTTTGCTTCAAAAGCTGTTATGGAGGCTATGGGTTCTACGCTTACCAATAAATATGCCGAAGGGTTGCCGGGCAAGCGCTACTATGGCGGCTGTAAATTTGTGGATGTCGTCGAAGACCTGGCCCGCGACCGCGCCAAAGCTCTTTTTGGAGCCGAATGGGTGAACGTGCAGCCACATTCCGGGGCGCAGGCCAATGCCGCCGTTTATCTGGCATTTATGAAGCCCGGCGATCGCCTGCTTGGTTTTGACCTTTCCCATGGCGGGCACCTCACGCACGGCTCGCCGGTTAATTTTAGCGGTATTATGCATGAAGCGCATTTTTATGGGGTCGAAAAAGAAACCGGCCGCCTCGATATGAATAAAGTGCGCGAAAAAGCCAAAGCCGTTAAGCCCCGCATGATTTCCATCGGCGCTTCTGCCTATACCCGCGATTTCGACTACGAAGCGTTTCGCGATATTGCCGACGAAACGGGCGCCTATCTCTGGATGGATATGGCTCATACGGCCGGCCTGATCGCCACCGGCGAGCTGAATAACCCCATGCCCTGGGCGCACGTGGTAACTACCACCACTCACAAAACCCTGCGTGGTCCCCGTGGCGGCATGATTCTGGTAGGTAAAGACGGCGAAAACACTCTCGGCGTGGTAGCCCCTAAATCAGGGCGTATCAAACGCTGGGGAGAAGTGCTCGACAGCGCCGTTTTCCCCGGCACGCAGGGCGGCCCGCTCATGCATGTTATTGCCGCCAAGGCCGTTGCCTACGGAGAAGCGCTGCAGCCCGATTTTAAAGTATATCAACAGCAAGTCGTTAAAAATGCAAAGCAGATGGCCTCCACCCTCATGGAAAAAGGCTATGACCTGGTGAGCGGCGGCACCGATAATCATCTTGTGCTGGTAGATTTGAGAAACAAAAATATTACCGGAAAAAAAGCGGAACAGATTCTCGGCCGGGCCGAAATCACCGTTAATAAAAATATGGTACCCTTCGATACCGAAAGTCCGTTTGTAACCTCAGGAATTCGCATCGGGGTGCCAGCTATGACCACCCGAGGCATGAAAGAAGCCGAGTTTGAATACCTGAGCACGCTTATAGATAAAGTACTTTCCAAGCCCGAAGACGATGCGCTGCATCTGCGCGTGGCTTCCGAAGTGCAGGCGCTCTGCGAGCGGTTTCCGCTGTACGGTCTTGCCCGGGTATGATGCTGTAGCCAGCTTTCATCATCACACAATGCAGGCCTGCCGGGTATTTTTCGGCAGGCCTGTTTTTTTGCAGAACAGATGTAAAGCAAGCTATGATTTTGTACCTTTAGGGGCTTTTTAAAAAACCTTTTTTTGGGGTATCGCATTACTGCCAAATTTCCAATACTGCTCTATTAAATTAATATCTGCCCGTGGCTACAACATCAGAAAGGCAAATTATGGACCGGGAACTGCCCAAGCCTGAATCTCCGAATATCCAAACCGACAACATGTCGTTTCTGGACCACCTCGAAGAGCTTCGCTGGCGCATCATAAAAGGGCTTGGCGGCGTGCTTGGTGGCAT
>JBMCPG010000126.1:0-5460 GCA_048626035.1 Cyclonatronaceae bacterium | reverse complement strand
GGGCAGCCCGTAAATTTGGCCGGCGCGCCAGTTAATGAGCACGTTTCGCAGGCGATAGGCATTGGTGAGGGTAACCATAGCCAATGCAAACGACGCAATGCTGAAGAGCAGCAGCGTAAGGGCTAAAAATGCGTGTACGTAAGAATTAAAAATAAAGTCGGGCATTAGCTGTGGTCTCCTTCCAATTTTTTCGTTACAAAACTTTCGCCCAGCAGCATCAGAATGCCAAGCGCTATAAGCCAGTGCCAGAATTCGCTCCCTGAGCGGGCTACTCCCATCTGACGCGCCAGATTAAGCCGGTTAGACTCTTTCTCAAGCGTTATTACATGATCAATATCTACAAAGCTTTCAAAAATTTCAAGATACCTTTCATGATCCAGCATATTTAAACGGGATTCCTCTTTTTGCTGATTTACAGCAATATTTAAAGAATCATCACTTATACTTAAACGGGCGATACCCGGGCTCCATTCCGTTGTTTCTGCCTCAATGCGCAAGCCCCGGCTGGTATTGGTGGTTTGGGGCACGAGCTGTAGCTCATTCAGCTCGAGGCCGGTGCTGGCCTGACTGTTGCCCTGCGGAACATACCACTCAAAGGGCTGGCCGAGCGTAAAGCTGTTCAAGCTGCCGGATTCGCCGGAGGCGGCAAACAGGCCAAGGCGGTAAAAAACAGGAGCAAAAAGCGGGTTTACGGGAAACTCGGACCAGCGCGGGCTGGTGTGCACGGCCGATACAAATACGCGGCCTTCCCCAAAATTATGCTGAACAAGCAGCGGGTCGTCGAGATTGGTGTTTAAAATTGTTTGGGAGGCCCGGCTGCCGCCGGCTTCATAGCGCCAGTAATGGAAAATTTCGGGCAGTTCGAGGCGGATTTCCTCTTCCTCTTCGGCTTCAAAAATATTATCCAGCACCGGATGCCCCCGAACCAGCCGATCTACGCGGGCTACGCTTTCATCCCCGCCGGCATCACCCAATATGCCGGTAAACTGACCCGCATTAAACTGCTCTAAAAAGCGATTCAACTCCTCGGGAACACCGTCCTCGCCGGGAAAGAGCACCAGGCCGCCGCCCTGCTGAACGAAACTGACCAGGGCGCTCCATGCAAATTCAGGAACCTCATCTACGCCCTCAAGCATGATGGCATCGGGGCGCGGAGAAGCGCTCAGGCGCTCAGAAAGCTCATCCCAGCGGGCCTGCGAGAGCTCAACCTGATTGGCGGTACGCCGGGCGGCTTCAAATACCGGCCGCAGCCAGGAGCGGTTTTCAGCGTCGGTTTCGGCGGGCTGCACAAGCAGAATACGGCGCACTTCGGGCAGTTCCAGGGCAAAATAACGCTGGTTATCGAAACTGATGGCATCTCCCTCGAGTACCGCACGCCCGGTAACGCTGCCCGACTCGGGCGGAATGAGCTCAAAGGTATAGCGCTGTGACTGTCCGGGCTGCAGGTTTACCTGATATTGACCGGCAATCGTACCTGCACTTTCCAGAGAAAGCGTATAGTTAAACACCGGCCGGCTGCCAAAATGTTCGAGCGTTACATCAAAACTAACCGGCCGGCCCGGGGCAACAATACTACTGGGAGATTCGATGCCGGTGATGGCAACATTATCGGCCGGGCTTTCTCCGGTATGCACCAGCGTTACGGGAAGCAGGGAAGTATCATAATCGGTCTGCGGGCTGAAGTCCTCCAGAGCGGCGCTCATGTTCTCGCCCCCTCTGCCCAGCACATACATACTGCGCTGATCGCGGTCGGTACTCCCGGCGCGGCGGAAAAGCTGCCCGAGCCGGGAAGCCGTAAAATTGCCCGCATTTACCGGCTCAAGTTCTTCAACGAGGGCGGCGGCTTGTTCCGGGCCGGCTTCCTGCGGCATCAGCAGCTCGCCATGAGTATTATAAATAAGAAAACGATCGTCGCTATCGGCCCGCGAAATAAGGGCCTGAAGCGCTTCGGCGGCCGTATCCATTAACGGCCCGCGCTCGTCTATTTGCTGCATGGCAGGCCCGTTTACGACCAAAAGTTAAAAGCCGTTCCGGGCGAGAAGGCCGGCCGGGCCAGCGCCATAGCCAGCAGCGCCAGCAGAGCAATACGCAGGGCCAGCAAAAGACGTTTTTTGAGCTTCAGGCGTTTCATAGAGCTACGTTGCAGCCGCCGGAAAAACACCAGTGTAGAAAAGGCCTGCCTTTGCGGCTTTCTGAAGTTAATCAGATGTAGTATAATAGGAAGGGCGATGGCCAACAGGCCAAGCAAATAAAACGGGGTGAGAAAACTCATGTAGAAAACTCTTAATTTAAAACTGAAAACGAAGCTTCAGATGCGGGCGTTATGCGTGCTGACAATGGTGTAGAATGCAGATATGCCCCAGTTTGCGCAGCATACAATCAGATAATAATGAAGATACATAAACGCTTGTAAACCGCGCTGTTTCTTTTAAATGCACAACGGCTGGCCTGTCTTTTCCATATTTAATTTTATCCAATATTAATGATCTTCTTCCGCAAAACCGTTCAGAGACTTTTTTTGACGCTATGTTTAGCCGGCCTGCTGGCAGGCTGCGAGAACCTGCCGGAAGCCCCCTGGACCCAAGCGGTGCCCGAGTCTGCGAGTATGCTCTACATATTTGGCGATGAAGCCCCCGAAAATGGGCTGGACAGCTTTGAAAATGCGCTGGAGCTGGAGTTTTTTACTTTTTTGGAAACCGTTGGGACTACCTCGCCCGCCGATATTACGGAATTTGAAAACGTTGCCGGCGAGCAGCTATTGCCGCTGGGCGTATATACAGAACCGGCCGCGGCAAACGATCTGGCCCATGTATGGATTACGCGCCTTGAGAGCGGCACGCTGGCAGGGATAGCAGAAAACTTCAGCCGCGACTTCACCGAAAATGACTATCAGTTTCAGGGCCAGCGTATCCACCGGCTTTTTTTACAGGGCGGGCAGCTTTATTATGCGGTACAACTTAACCAATGGGTGATGCTTTCAGCCAGCAGCGTAGCCCTCGAAAACAGCGTGCGCAGCTATCTTGGCCTGGATAACGCGATGGCGATCCCACAAGAGCCGGGCCAGCTTGCCGCCGGCTTGCACCTTAACTTTAACGGGCTTTCCAAACAGCTGGAAACGGCTTTTATAGAACCCACGCGCGAAAGCGAAAGCCTGCTGCGCCTGGAAACGGAAGTCCGGGCCGCCTCCCGCCGCTCGGCCCTCACGGCGGCCATCGCCGCGTCGCCGCGCCGTTTTGAAATGACGCGCTACATTTCTTCTGATGCGGCGGTTTTTGGCATGTTTCCCGCTCCCCGCAATTTTGAAAACCGCGACGATTTGCCCCAGGCCACCCCCCTCGACAGCCTGCTGGTGAACCGGCAGGGGCGTATTGGCGCATTTACCTCCACCCTCGGCGATGAAGCGGGCTTCGCAGGCTTTTATACGCTGGGGTTCAGCCCGCTGAATGAGAGCGTTTTTATTCGTCGGGTTTCGGACCGCAGCACGCTTGATGCAGAACTCGCCCGCCTGGTTGAAGACGGCTACGGCACGCGTTCGCAAAATGCCTATACTTTCAGGAGTCAGGCGCTGGCAAAAATTCTGGGCGGCGATTTATGCGTGTATCAAAATTTCTCGGCTGGCATCGTAGATGACGTGCTCGTGCTCGCGCCCCGAAGCGGGCTCATTCAGCGCGTGGAAAACGATATAAGCCGGCGGCGGGTGATGTATTATGATGATGATTTCACAGAGCTTACAGGCGGCCTTCCCGAGCAGCAAAGCGCCTTTTTGTATGTAGATAACGCCAGCTTCACCGATTTTATAGAGCCTTACACAGATCCGGTTTCGCCGGCCATGGCCTATCTTCCCTATTTTGATGTGCTCACCCTCAGCTTTACGGCCGGCGAACAGGGCCGCGTGGAAGCCGTCGCAAATTTACATAATCTTGACCGCAGCGAACGGCCTTTTGTAGAACGCTGGTACTATCCTTTTTCAAACACGCAGCTTACCGGGCCGCCGAGCGTGGGCCGGCTGTCGGCGGGGTTCCGCAACGATGTCGTTTTTGCTACCGCCAATAATCGCGTTACGGCCCTGGCTTCCGACGGCACCCGCATTTTCCAGGTCGATACCGGAAACGACCGCCCTGTCGGTTCGCCCGTTTTGGTAGATTGGTACGCCAATAACCAGACGGCCGTACTTATTGCGGCGGGCAATAAAGTCTATGGCTGGAACAATCGCGGCCAAAAGCTTCCCAACTTCCCTTTCGAGCTGGAGGAGCGCATCACCGCTCCTATTATTACCGCCGATGTAAGCCGCAACGGTTCTCCCGAAGTCGTTGTAGCTACCGCCGACCGCCAATTGCACGTGCTGAGCGGGCGCGGGCGCAACATCAACGGCTGGCCCCAGACAACCAACGGCGTAGTGCGCGAGCAGCCCGTTTTTGAGCTCGTTGAAGGGCGCTACAGCATCTGGACTACGGCCGAAAATGCTTTATTCGGCTGGAGAACCGACGGCACCCCACGCGACGGATTCCCCATTTTTGCCGACGCTCCTTTCAAAGGTTCGCTTCAATTTTATGATGATAACATCTTTATTGGCGGCAGCGACGGGAATTTATACGCCGTTTCCCGCAATGGCCTTTTTGATGATGATCTGGCCCTCTCCGAAGTTGGCGAAACGTCTTCCAACAGCGATGCCTACCGCCTCCAGGCTGTAAACGTGGCCGCCAGTCCGGTTCAGGTTTCGGCCGTAGAGCAAATGCGCATTGCGGTTCCCGAAGAAGAAGAGGAGGAAGAAGAGGAGGAAGAAGAGGAGGAGGAGCCATCATCGCGCACAGAGCAGATGCCGGCCGTTGCTCTGCACAGCGATGCCGGCTCGGTTTTTCTCTACGGCACGAACGGCCAGCTCCGTTTTACTGCTTCGGTAAGTGGAGGCATTGCTGAAAACCATCGCCTGCACATTGCCGATCTCAACCAGGATGGGAAACAAGAACTCATAACCGTTGCCGAGGCCGGCCGCATTTATGCCTGGACTGTGCAGGAAGAGCGCCAGTTGAACGGGCTTCCCTCAGCCTCCGTGCAATATCCCATTATAAGCCAGCTCGGCACCGACGGGCTTTCTAATATTATTTCCGGCACGCGGGAAGGCCTTCGGGTATGGGCGATTTCAAATTAAGAGCGGCCCAATAGTTTTATTCTTTACCCGGTACTGCATGCATTTTTTACATTATCTGAAATATCTGGCCCGGGCCGTCTGGGAACTCATCAAAGACACTCTCGCCCAGTGGATGGAGCATAATATGATGCTTCATGCGGCCGGGCTTGCGTTTTATACGATTTTTAGCCTGGCGCCGCTGCTGGTTATTATTGTCGCTATTGCCGGCGCGTTTTTTGGCGAACAGGCGGCCAGCGGCCAGCTCAGCCTGTATATGGGCGAGCTGCTCGGCCCGGAACTCGCCGAGTCGGTCGAAAACATTGTATCGGCCG
>JBMCPG010000125.1:0-5506 GCA_048626035.1 Cyclonatronaceae bacterium | reverse complement strand
GGAAAAAGCGGGCTGCAGGTCGTAAGAGCTGATGTCGCGCAGCCTGTTTTCGGGGTTCAGCAGATCAAAGCTGCCAACAGAGCCATTCGAGAGCTGATTGCGGGTTTCATCATAACGGGCGTAATCTGCCCCGGCAATCACCTGATGCTGCAGCGCGCCGGTTTCGAAGCGCAGGGTAAAAAAGCTGCTCAGGTTTTCGGCTACCGACTGTGTGGTTCGATGTACGTAGGCAAGACCGATTTCAGAATCGGAAAGATAACTGTTATTGGTGCGATGCTCCTTTAATACACGCTCTTCCTTAAACCGGCTCAGGTTTACGTTGAAATCAAGGCGATCGGAAAACTGATGATTGAGCGAAAGCGTGGCCGCAAAGGTCTCAGGATTAAGCACGTCGCCGGGCTGGGCCACATTGAGCTCCACCGGAACAGAAAGCAGATCTTCATCATTGCGCAAGGTGGGGCGGCCGCGGTCAAGCAAGGTATTATTATCGTAATAACTCAGATCAATATTAAGGCGGGTGCCCTCATTGGGCACATAGGAAAGCGATGGGGCAATGGCCAGCGTTTTATAAAACATCTGATCACGAAAGGATTCAGAGTCCTCATATCCTACGTTCAGGCGATACAGCAGGCGGCCCTCATCTCCCAGGGGCCCGGTAAGGTCGGCCGTGGTGCGCAGGCGGTTAAAGCTTCCAAAGCTGAAGCTGAGGGCAGCCCGATCCCGATTCAGGGGTTTCTTGGTTACCAGATTAATCGTGCCTCCCGGACTGGCGTTGCCAAAGGTAACCGATGATGGGCCTTTCACCACTTCGACCCGCTCAATATTTACCAGCAACGGGGAGGTCCAGAAATTAGAGACATAGCGCATGCCGTTGAGCAAACGGACGTTACCGCTGTTCCGGAATCCGCGAATGGTGATGTCATCGTAGGTCGAAAACGTGTTGGCGCCGGCAATGTTCCCGAGCACGTCGTTCAGGCGATAGGCATTCTGATCTTCGATCAGCTCTTTGGTTACAAACGACACCGACTGCGGCAGCTCACTGACGCGCATTTCGGTACGGCTGAGCGAAAAAGTGCTGTTATTTTTGTATGATCGCTCCCGCCGGCCCAGCACTTCAACCTGCTGCATGGCGTATTCCTGCGGCTCAAGAGTTACGTTTAGCTCCAGTTGCTCTGCATCATCCAGAGAAATATCTTGCTGCTCTGGCTCATATCCCAGGCTCCGGAAAAGCAGGGTGTAGCGGCCGGCATCAAGCCCTGTGAGTTCATACCGGCCCTCCACATCGCTGCTACTGCCAAGCGTGGTATTTTCAATGGAGATGCTCGCTCCGACAACAGGGCTGCCGTCAACTTCTGTAATTTGCCCATAAACCCTGGCTTGCTGCGCCTCTGCCTGCGAAAACCCGATGAAGATACCCACCCAGGCAAACAGCATGACAGCAACAAGCCGTCTTTGCCAGTCAACGGCGTATGATATAGAACAAAATCGCCGGCCGTTGCTTTTATTCCTCATTTTCAATGATAGTGAAGGCGGCCGAGCCGTGGTCTTCATCAATATCGAACTCCTCAGCGGGTTCTATGGAAAAGACGACATCAAGCGGACCGTTGTCGAAATCATCATCATTGACGGTCAGTGAGATTCGGGCCGTATTATCCGTCATACGCAGCACAAGCCGGTCCAGCTCGGAAATATCGACATCCTCAGCCAGCTCTGCGCCGTCCAGGTCTTCATCCTCATTAAATTGAGTAATTTTAAATCGTGCCAGCGGCTTGGAGGAGCCGTCATCGGCCGCGATCTGGAGCGCAACGATAAAATCTTCGTCGTCGGGCATATCACCTTCTACCTCAATCCGGACTTCGCCGGTCATTTCCTGAGACTCAATCAGCGTATCGGGTTCGGTAAAAATGGAGACCAAAGGCGTTTCCGGCTCTTCCGGCTCTTCAGGTTCCACAGGAGCATTGGTGGAGGAGTCGTCGCAGGAAACGGCGAAAAAAAACATTACAGAGGCTGCCAGCAGCATTAAACGGCCGGACTTAACAACAGAAACACACATAGAATTAATTATTGATATAAATAAAGGGTGAAAATAAATGCAGGGGTAGCTTTAGCTTAAATATTTTATATAGACCAAATTTAAATAGAATAATAAAAACATGAAACAGCCTGACTAAAATCAGTGCAAAACTTCCGGCCCGGATGCCATCATCCTCGACCGCCGGGAATGTGCAAGCCCTGTTGCATGTTTGCAGAACAGAACCGGGTTGAGCGCGTTAGTTTTTTCTAACTGAAGCAAACCATCCTATTTACGAATCAATTACACCTTATGAGATCTTCCCTTTTTTTCATATTGCTTCTGGCGCTCTCGGGCGGCGTTTTATTCTGGCTGAGCGGTTTTAGTACGCCGGCCAGCGGTATCGCTGCTCCTCTTTCTAAAGCAAGCCCTTCTGCTAACGAAAACTTAAACTTATCAGGAAATTCCATGTCTGACGCAAGTCTGCAAAAAGCTACTTTTGGCGGCGGCTGTTTCTGGTGTACCGAGGCCGTTTTTGAGCGCGTAAAAGGCGTTCATGATGTGGTTTCGGGCTATGCCGGCGGCCATGTTGAGAATCCGACATACCGGCAGGTAACCACCGGCGACACCGGCCATGCCGAAGTAATTCAGGTAACCTACAATCCCGAGGAAGTCAATTATGAGGATCTGCTGGAAATCTTTTTCCGCACCCATAATCCCACGACCCTCAACCGGCAGGGCGCCGATGTGGGGCCGCAGTACCGGTCCATCATCCTGCCCTCGAACGAAGAACAGCGCGAAATCGCCGAATCAGTAAAATCGGAGCTGGATAATGCCGGCATCTGGGACGATCCCATCGTTACGGAAATTCAGCCGCTGGACACCTTCTATGTGGCCGAAGATTATCATCAGGATTACTACGAAAAAAACAGCAATCAGATGTATTGCCAGGTGGTAATTGTGCCCAAACTGGAGAAGTTTGAGAAGCTGTTCAAAGACCGCGTAGCCGAACGCGAAAGCTGATTCAGCTTTTCCCGGCGCCTTTTTTATGATGCAGTATGAAGACCCTATCCGGTCTTTATGCTGCATTTTTTTTTGCATTCCTGAGAGGGTCTGCGAACCTTTCTTCCCAAAATATTTGAATTACCGGTTGCCTGCTTGTATTATACTTGTAAAAAATCTACAAAGCCAGCATCCCCATGGAGTGCAGTTCATCATAGCAGCGGACGAAGACAGCAATATCCGCAGAGAAAATAAACATGCCATTATTTTCATCCGCTTCCGCGGCAATTTGCTTCGACCAGCGAAATACAATCTCCGCGTTAAAGCCGTAATACGCCGTAAAAAAATCTTTTTTTGGAATAGGTAGCCGCCCGCTGTGCGGTGTCTCTTCGATTGCAACGTACATTTACACAATCGTTACTTAACCGCGTTCAAGGATGGAACCCGAGCTTTACGATTTAAGGCCTGAGCAAGCAAACCTGCTGTTTCAGCTTATCGCCGAATCTGATGAAAAAGCCTTCAACCGCCTTTTTCGGGCAGGCTTTTCCCCGCTCGTACTTTTTGCGTGCCGCTATGTGGGCGACAAAAATGTGGCGGCCGATATGGTGCAGGAAACCTTCATCAAACTTTGGGAAAAGCGCGAAACCCTGCAGGAAGTTTATGCCGCGCGTTCCTACCTCTATCGGGCCGTCCGAAACTTATGTCTTAACTACGTGCGGGACCATGCCCGCGAGCAGCCGATGGAAACCTATGAAGCTACCGGGTTTGAGCAATTTTCCCACAGCCCTGCGACCGCCGCCTCCGACGATCAGGAAGACATACAGCGCTCCCGGCGGCAGATGCAGTTGCTGCAACAATGGATTTCCCAGCTCCCGGCGCGGCAGCAGGAAGCCTTCGAACTGAGCCGTTTTGAGGGCCTCGATCACGATGAAATTGCCGAAGTAATGAACGTATCGGCCAAGACGGTGAACAATCATATTACGGGAGCGCTGCAGAGCATCAGGCGCCTGAGAGCCTCCCACGAAAAAAAAAACATGAGTCTCAATAAATGGCCACAAGTAAGCGGAATCTGAACATGCGCGAGCAAAAAATCACCACTTTTTTTAACGAACTTCCCGAGGCAGAGCGCCGGGAAATGCTTGCGCTTTGGAATGAAGCCGGCGGGCATTATCGGAGCGCAACGCAGCCCGACCGGACTGAAATCGATACCGAAGCGGCCCTCCGGCACGTACAGGAAAAAGCCGGAATTCCACCTGAACGAGCGGCCTCCGGGCACGATACGGCCCAAAAGCGGATGCCCCATAATTCGGCCTCGCGCCGCCCCGGAATCCAGCCGCTGCTGCTCTATACCTTGCTGGCGGCTACGCTGCTGCTCAGCTTTGGAGCCTTTTGGATGATGCAGCCGGTGCGCACCTCTGTTCCGGCGGGCGAAACGCTCAGCCTTACGCTTCCCGACGGCAGCGAGGTGATGCTCAACAGCGGGAGCGAGCTGCATCATAACCGGCTTTTTGGATATACAAACCGCGATGTAGAGTTAAACGGAGAGGCTTTTTTTGAAGTTCGCCGAAGTGAAACGCCTTTTCGGGTAAGCGCCAACGGCACGCTCACCGAAGTGCTGGGAACTTCCTTCAATCTGCGCTCCTGGGAAAGTGATCCGGCCCGGCATACCAGCCTTACGGTTGTTTCCGGCCGCGTTTCCTTCCAGCGGCCGGGCGGAAACGAGGGCGTAGTACTCACCAAAGGCTACAGCAGCGAATTGCAGCACGGCATGCAGCGGCCCAGCGAGCCGGTTGCCACAGATCCCGAACGGGCTATGGCCTGGACACAGCATCATCTTGCCTTCGCCGTACAGCCGCTGGCCGTTATTTTTGCTGAACTCGAGCGCAAATTTGATATCGAAATTCAGTGGGATGATCCGCGCATTGGCCGCTCTACGCTCACTACATTCTACAGCGAGCCCGAAGGAGCCGAAGCCGTTCTTCGCGATATCTGCACCGTAAAAGGCCTTTCTTATACCGAAACATCCACCGGATACCGCGTGCATTTTTAGAAATGCAAGGCCGCGGGTTTCCGCATGGCAACAGGGGATACATTCTTGAATTTAAAACAAACAAACGACGCTGGAAAAAAAGCGTTTTATGGCAAGGTGATGGCATCCGTGCTCATTGCCTTGTTTTGGGCCGGCGGCGGGCCGCTGTATGATGAGGCGGCCGCCCAGACCGACCGTCCGGATGCCGCCCAGCGCTATAGCTTCGATTTCTCCGGGGAGCTGCTGGCTGATGTGCTCGAAACCCTGGCCACCAGCACGCAGGCCAATTTAATGTACGATCCTGAACTCGTGAGCCGGGAATACGTTTATCTACGCCTGCGGGGCAACAGCATACAGGAGCTTTTGCGCGTGCTGCTGGCCGGAAGCACGCTGGATTTCATCACCCTTTCTTCGGGCACTATTGTGATTGTGCAGGCCCGCGAGCGCAGCAGAGCGTATGGGAG
>JBMCPG010000124.1:0-5510 GCA_048626035.1 Cyclonatronaceae bacterium | reverse complement strand
GGCCTGGAATAAGACGCTTGATTATCTTGAAATTATCGTCGCTTAATTTGGCAAATTTAGAGATCCCGTTCAGCGAATCGCAAATAAGAGTAAAAAGATGATCGTCGTCGAGATGGCGAATATTGCGGATGCGATCCACGCCTTTTTTATTAATATAGTCACAGCCGAGAGCAAAGCGGGTGTCGGAGGGAAAGAGCATAATAGCGCCGCTGCGCAATTTATCAACAATATCAAAAACGCGCTTTATGTGGGGCGTAACGGGATGTAGGGTGATTTTCTCTGCCATAAGTAGATACGTTTAAAAGGTTCGTCTTTGGTTAAGCAGCATTCTTTATGCTGCGAACAGCCGCATAAAGGGCTGTGTTTGGCCATATATACTACCGCCGGTAGAATAAAAAGCAGGAAGCCCGCGCCTTACGGCACAAGCACTTGCTTTACCACCGGAAACGTTTTATGATACTTGAACGCTTAAAAAGGTAGCTAAAAGCCTCATCTATGATCATTAAATTAAATATTTATTCCTATGAAAACTAATGTTGGCATCACCTATCTGGGACATTCGGCCTTAAAGCTGCACAGCCCGGCCGGGAAAGTAATCCTGATTGATCCATTCCTGAGCGGTAATCCCCTCACCCCGGAAGAGCATAAAACGCAAGAGAATATAGACTACATTTTGCTCACGCACGGGCACGAGGATCACGTGGGCGACACCCTTGATATTGCCGCTAAAACAGGGGCTAAAGTCGTTTCCATTGTGGAGCTTTCCGGATTGCTGAAGGCAGACGGGCTGGCCGAAGAGCAGGCCATAGAAATGAACAAGGGCGGAAACCTGCGGCTCGACGACTTTATCGTAAGCATGACCAACGCCAACCATTCGTCTTCTTTTGGCGGGCGGTATGCCGGCGATCCGGCCGGTCTGGTGCTGCGTTTCGATGATGACATCACCGTATATCATGCCGGAGATACGAACATTATGCCAGATTTTGAGCTCTATGCAAAGCTTTACAAGCCCGACCTTAGCTTTTTGCCGATGGGCGATTATTATACGATGGGCCCTGCCGAAGCCGCCCTCGCCGCCGGGATGCTGAAGTCCAGCATTTTTGTGCCCATACATCACAGCACCTTCCCGCCGCTTACAGGCAAACCGGAAGATTTTAAGCAGGAAGTAGCGCAGGCCACCGGAGGAGCCTCGCAAGTACGCATCCTCAGCCCCGGGGAATCTTTTTGAATCGGCCCTCAAAGCGCTAAATTCATCATATTATACAACAAAAGCCCCGCAGATATTAAAATCTGCGGGGCTTTTGTTTTTTTTCATTTTATTGCCGCAACACCTGATTTCTGAGCATCAGGACCTGGATGAGCAGGCCGGAAAAATTATCAGGAAATAAGCACATCAATTAATATGAATACCCAAACGACGGGCAGGTAGAAAATAGAAGCAAACATCAGGGATTTAGCCGGAGCTTTTTCGCGTTGCTTATAAAATTTAATGCCATAATAGAGAAACCCGAGGCCGGAAAAAAGGGCGCCAAGCATATAAACCAGGCCGTTATAGCCCATGAAATACAGGGAAACGGAAACCGGTATCAGCAGCAGAAGGCAGCCAAGACTAACCCATGCGGCTTTTGTTCCGGCATGATCATTTTTGGGCAGCATATTGAACCCGGCGCGGGTATAATCTTCGTTGCACAGCCATGCAATAGACACAACGTGCGGAATCTGCCATAAAAACACAATTCCGAAAAGCACCCAAACGCCCGGCTCGGTGATGTTGCCTGTAGCCGCTGCCCAGCCGCCAACCGGGGGAAGGGCGCCCGGAATAGCGCCAATCCATACGTTATTGAAAGAGATGCGCTTCATTGGAGTATAAAGCGCAAGATAGAAAAAAGGTGGTAAGCGCCGAAACCAAGCCGGCGGCCGCGTTTACGGTAAAAACGAGATAGAAAAAGCCGCCGAAAATCATGCTCATAGAAAATGCCAGGGCAAGGCCGGGTTTAATCCGTTCGGTAGGCAGAGGCCGTTTGCTTGTGCGCAGCATCAGCTTATCGAGATCACGTTCTATATACTGATTGTGCGCTGCCGTGCCGCCGGCAATAAGTACCGTACCAAGCACGGCATGGAAAAGCAGCACAAAATCGATACTGCCGGGCGAGCCGAGCAAAAAACCGATAGCCATGCTGATGAGCACTAAAATAGTGATACCGGGTTTAGTGAGCTCCATAAAATCGGCCAGAATCTGGCTCAGGCCCGGAGCATTGGCAGAAGTAGTGGATGAATGCAGAGATTTTTCCTGGGTGGCTTTCATTAGAGCTTGTTAGGAATAATATTTTAAAAAAAATGCTACAAATGTATGAAATAATACTTGAATCATCACGCTTTTTATACGCCGTGCATGCAAAAAAGCAGCATGACGCAAACTTAACGATTTAATAGAAGCCCTTCCGGCACGTGTTGCCAGCTATATACGTTAAAATAGCAATTGCTGTATGTGCGGGCGTGCTTATTTCTTATTTTATCCAACTTTATAATCCGTTATCACTCTCTGTACCTCTAACGTATGTTAAAAAATTATTTTCCGACGATAGCTATTATCACTATCGTAACTACCATTCTGCTGATTTTTATTGGCGTGCTTGTGCGGGCTACAGGGGCGGGGCTTGGTTGCCCCGACTGGCCACAGTGTTTCGGGATGTGGGTTCCGCCAACCAGCGTGGCCGAACTTCCCGACGCTTATGACGCTTCTGAATTTAACGTAGTTAAAACCTGGACCGAATACATCAACAGGCTGGTTGGCGTACTTGTTGGGTTCCTCATTTTGCTTACAACTATATTTTCAACGGCTTATATCGCCGACCGTAAAAAAGTGTTTTTCAGCTCGTTTGCTTCTCTTATCCTGGTCATTTTCCAGGGATGGCTTGGAGGGCAGGTTGTACGAAGCGGCCTTTCCTCGGGCATGATTTCCATCCACATGACCATCGCTTTAGCTATTCTGATGACGCTCGTATATGCGGCCTGGCATGCTATACGCGATAACTACCGTTTTACGCTTATGCGGCATCATAAACGGGCTTTATATAAACTGAGCATGCTGTTGCTCGTGCTTACCATCAGTCAGGTGATTTTAGGCACACAGGTACGCGAAGGCATTGATATGGTAAACAAAGAGCTTTTCGAACGTTCAGAATGGCTCGAGCAAGTTGGCCTTATTGATGAAATTCATCGCTCGTTCTCCTGGTCTATACTGCTCACCGGGCTTGGCATCATTTACTATGTAAAAAAGCATAATTTGGTATATAATATCAGCCGGCTGGCATTTAGCGTTATGGGGCTTATTATACTTCAAATTTTGATTGGCGTGGTACTGGCCTACGGCGGGCTGCCTGCCTCTTTTCAGGTGCTGCACCTCGGCTTTTCCGCTATACTTGTAGTTGCCATTCAGCTCCTTTTGCTTTCATCTCGGCATCATCGCTGAGGGCGAGGGCCAAAACATTTACAGATCCGGCAGCCGGTATCCATTTTTACCGGCTGCACACGCCTGAAGGACACGGTTTACCAGACAATAATGGAACCATCGCGGAACATGGTGTCCAGCAAGGTGATGCCGATAAAAACCAAAAAGAAGGCAAAAGAAAAGAGCAAAACCACCGTGTTGAATTTTTCATCGTAATACAGGCCCATAAAAAACATGCCCACCAAAGTAGCTTTAAAAGTAGCCAGCAGCAGGGCAACAATAATATCGAAAGGCGCGGGAAATGAAATATAGAACGCGCCTACCGTAGCGACAGTGAGAACCACCAGCGCCAGCGTTGTAGAAAGCAAAGTTTTTAGCGGTATAATATGATGTGCGCTCATGAAATACGTACGTTGGGTAGAATGGAAAGTATGAAAACGAATGAAATGCAGAACAAGACAGCTTATTCAATAAGATACATCAGAGGGAAAAGGAAAATCCAAATGATATCAACCAGGTGCCAGTACAGGCCGGTCATTTCGATAGGCGTATAGTAAGAATTGGAATAATCTCCGGCTTTTACGCGGAACAAAAGCCAGACCATAAGGCCGATTCCTATCACAACGTGCAGGCCGTGCAGGCCTGTCATCATATAGTAAATACTGAAGAATACCGAGGCCTTGGCATGCTCGATGCCTTCAAAGGTGTAAAACTCACCCGGAAGGATCCCAATTTCAAACTTGTGCGCGTACTCAAAATATTTAATCACCAGAAAAACGCCGGCCAGCAGAATCGTGGCAATCAGGTAGGCGGAAATCATTTTTTGGTTATTGAGCTGCGCCGAGCGAATGGCAAGGGCGATGGTGAGCGAGCTGCCAATAAGCACGGCCGTGTTTACCGCACCTAAAACGGTATCGAGTTCCGTAGCGGCGAGGGTAAACAATTCCGGGTTAGCGGCCCGATAAACGATATAAGCTACGAAAAGCCCGCCAAAGAACATGATTTCTGTAAACAGAAACAACCACATTCCAAGCTTGGACGAGCTAAACTGCTGATCCGAGTTTCTGAAATGATGCTGTACGTGCGAGGTATCTACTTCCAGCGTTTGAGCCTGCGCCATAATAGTTAGATATAGAAGTGATATGATGTATTTGAAGGATAAAACGGGTGCCAGAAGATGCTTCTTTTTTTGGCCTGAACTGCAAAAGTGAAGGTCTGCTGGCAAAAAATTCAGGCTCATGCCCGGCAATGACAATACAAAAGGTGATGCCTGGCATTGGTTGGCATAAGCCTGAATATATGCTGTTTTCTATATGTTAAGATGGCCACTAAAATAGTAGCGCCGCTTTTTTAACTGCTTTGTGCTCCTGTTGCAGCGGTTTTTTGCGATGTTTTGGCATCGCTATGGCCATGATGCTCTTCGGCAACCCCAAGCGTGAAATCTTCAATGGGCTTGTGGAAATCATAAGGACCGTTGTTCACAACCGGCTGGTAATTGAAGTTGTGATGCGCCGGCGGGCTTGTTGTCATCCAGTCGAGCGTGCGGGCTCCCCAGGGGTTTGCCGGTGCTTTTTGGCCTTTAAGCATCGAATGCAGCAAATAAGCGGCAATAATAAGAAAGCCAATTCCCAGAACATAGGAACCAATCGTGGAAGCCTGATGCATGGTCTGGAACTGCTCTATATAGCTGTAGTAGCGACGGGGCATTCCCTGGCTTCCCATAATAAACTGCGGCAGGAAAGTGAGGTTAAAGCCAACAAAGATAATGATTGCGGCAACTTTGCCCCAAAACTCGTTATACATTTTGCCCGTCATTTTAGGCCACCAGAAGTGCAGGCCGCCCAAAAAGGCCATCACCGTTCCACCCATCATTACATAATGAAAGTGGGCCACAACGTAGTAGGTATCGTGAAGCTGCACGTTTACGGAAACCGCCCCGAGCATGATGCCGGTTACGCCGCCAATCGTAAATAAAAACAAGAATATACAAGCGTATATCATGGGCGTTTTCATATCAATCGAGCCTTTATACATGGTGGCCAGCCAGTTAAAAATCTTG
>JBMCPG010000123.1:0-5512 GCA_048626035.1 Cyclonatronaceae bacterium | reverse complement strand
GCTCCTGCAAGTATGAAGATATCGCCGTAGCGCTGGCCGCCCCGATAGTAGAAAAAGAGCCTTCCCGGAATGAAGTGGTGGTACACGGCGGCGGCATTCATCTATCCAAAGATCAGCTTGATATAGAGGGCGTTGGGAAGCTGTACGGGCGGGTAGCTGAGCTTTCGGAAACGCGCTGGAACCCGCCGCTGCCGCTGCCTGAAAACTACGTGCGCAAGCTCTCGCAGGAGCACGGCATCATACGTTTATCTCAGGAAGCCTTCCGGCGGGTTGAGGTCGGCGGATTGCTGGCTATTTTGCCGGTACACTCCTGCCTGAGCGCCGATTGCATGGGCGGCTACCTCACCGAAACCGGCGCGTATATTTCTATGATGAACTGGCGGCAGTAAAGCGAAGCGCCCGGCTCAGCAATCAGCTTTCGCTGTCGCCCTCATAGGTTTTCATAGCAAAGGTGAAAGCCGTAACGGCAACGGCCGCGCAAACAGCGATGATACTCATCAGGGCTTTGGAGGGGGCAAGCGGGCCGGAAAACACGTGATCCATCAGGAAACCGGCCAGCGGTGGCCCGAATCCAAAGCCTGCCACGCTAATCACAAAAAGATAGAGTCCGCCGGCCAGGGCGCGCATTTCAGGCTTCACCATAAACTGTATAAGTGCGGCGGCCACGCCATTGTAGGAAGAAGAAAACAGCACGGCGATACCCAAAAAAATAAACCCTGAAAAACCGTCGGAGGCAAACAAGCCGAGGGCGTAAAATGGCACCGCCCCGGCCGCCGGAATAATGCCGGCCCAGAATCGGCGGGCTTTATTTCTGAGGGCCAGCGAATCGGCCAGCCGGCCCATCATAATGACGCTGCCGGCTACGCCAAGCTGAAACCAGCCGTAGTGGGGAATAAGATCCGGGCGTTGATATACTTCGCCTAAAATAGTGCTTGCGAAGGCCAGTACGGTATAGCCAATACAAGAAAGCGCGGCAAAGCCCGTGAGATGAAGCCATACGGTTTTTTTGCCCAGCATATAGCTGAGCTGGGCAAGCGTATCGCCTAAAAATCCCTTAAAAAAACCAACCTGAGCTTTATCGGCCGGCGAGCGGCGGGCATCGCGGACAAACAGCCATACCAGCGGCGCAAAGAACAGTCCGGGCAGTCCTACGACTATCATGGCCGTTTGCCAATCGTAGGAATTGGCTACTGTTCCGCCAACCAAAAAAGAAGCGCCGATGCCAATAAAAATGCCGGATGCATAAATAGAGAATACGGTGCCGCGCTTTTCGGGCGGAAAGGTTTCGGCCAGGATGGCATAAGCCGCCGGACTCAGCATTGCCTGGCTCACGCCGAGTAGCAGCCGCATAAGCACGAGCATGGCAAACGAGGTGGCAAAACCACTTGCTACCGTTGCCAGGCTCCAGGAAAACAGAGCGATAGCAATCACTTTTCGCCGCGACCAGCGGTCGGCCAGCCGCCCCATAGGAATACCGGCAAAAGCATAAATAAAAGAAAACGCGGTGCCGTAAAGCAACCCAATTTGCGTGTTAGAAAGATTGAGGTCTGCGCGAATTTGCGTGGCTAATACGCCAATAATTTGCCGATCTACGAAGCTAAGCACATATACGCTTAAGAGTAGAATTAACAGCCAAAAAGAATATTTGCGAAACATTTATGGTTGTGAGAGGAAAAAAAAGAAGCCGGCAAGCAGCCTGAGAGCGGTGGAAAATAAAACAACCTTCAATGAAATACAGCCCCGGAATCAAAAATATACCGGCTCCCGGAGATGCGGGCAGGACTGGTGTATTATCAAATGTTTAAATAGTGTTTTACAGCTTGCTTATGCTGTGTCTGGCATCTACCTTAAATTTACAGCATTAAAAAATTTAGAGTTACTGCTTTTCTGCAAAATTTATCCGGGCGCATAATTGCTTATATCAGTAAAAAAGCAGTCCTCTTTTTTTTGGAAAGGGCTTTAGATGCTTCCGGTAAACCCTGTGTTCCGGCCCGGCTACGCCACAACTTTCATCCTTTACGGGCCCTTTCTGATTTTATCCTTGGATCCATTGTCCTGGGTTCATCATTTTTATTAACGGTAACACCCGGCTACGGCCGATATCAAGATTTTCCTAATGAGTCCTTTTTCTCCATTTTCCAAAAACGGTGCCGAGTTCTACGATTTCACAAACCTGCACGAACTGCGAAATGCCTGCTATAACCTGCCGGTGCAAAAAATAGTAGCCTATGCCAACCAGGCCGATGCCGACGAAGTCATTTCCCTGCTCGTGGTGCTGGAGGGGCAAAAGCGCTACGATTTCATTAACGGCCTGAGCCTCGACATGATGGCCGAAGCGGCCGAAGATCTGCACGCCAGCGAGCTTAATGAACTGCTGGAGCAACTTCCGGAAACCCGGCGGGAACGCCTGATGCGCCGGTTTTCGGATCAGGTGCTTTATCAGCTTAGCAAGCACAACGAAAACTCCTGAGCGCCATGCAAGCGGGCGGAGCCATCATTCTATAATAAAAAGCAGGCCATGGTTTTCCCGCCGGCCTGAAGCGCGTATATTAGCGCTGGCAGCATGATCTGATCTCCCCTTCATATAATACGACTAATACGACGCGATTTAGATGAAACCAGACTTCTCTTCCGGCTACGGGCTTATGGCGCTCGCGCTGGCGCTGCTTACCGGCCTCAGCGTGCTTGGTTTTATGATGAACAGCTCAGTAAAAACCTTCAAAGATTACGAGCGCAGCGTAACCGTGCGCGGGCTCGCCGAACAAGAACACCTGGCCGATGTAGTTATCTGGCCGCTTCAATTTAGCGTGGCCAGCAATTCGCAAGACGACATCTACCAACAACTGGAAGAAAATGCCGCGAAGGTGCAGGCTTTCCTGAGCGAACGCGGGCTTTCGGAAGATGAAATTTCGGTAGATGTGCCGATAGTAACCGATCGTTCGGCGCAGCGCTGGGGCGCCGATGCCAATATGCAGTTTCGCTACGTGGCCACGCAGGCCATCACCGTATACTCCCCGCGCGTAGAGCACGTGCGCGAGATGATGCGGGAAGTAGGCGAGCTGGGCAAGCAGGGCGTAATTATTGGAAGCGACGACTATCAGATGCGCACCGAGTACTTATTTACGCGGCTCAACGACATCAAGCCGGAAATGATCGAGGCTGCGACCGTAGAAGCGCGGAAGGTTGCCGAAAAGTTTGCTGAAGATTCCGGCAGTACGTTAGGTAAAATAAAACGGGCCTCACAAGGGCAATTCAGCATAAGCGAGCGGGACCGGAATAATCCCCATATTAAAAAAGTGCGCGTGGTTTCTACCATTGTCTATTATCTGGCCGATTAAAGCCGGCCGGGTAGTCCTAAATTACCTTGGAATTCGGGTAATAAATCCCGTATATTGCGGGTCTGCCTGCTGTGGGAACGTCCCATGGCTGTTGTACGACACATCCAAAGGTGATTTATGAAAAAAAATTATTATGAGCACCTCTTTATCGTGAATGCGATTTTAGAGGAAGACGAGATTAAGAGCATTGTAAAACGGCACGTTGATTTCCTGACCAACAACGGTTCCGAGCTCGACGAAGTAGCCGAATGGGGCATTCAGCGCCTGGCTTACGAAATTGACGGCAAGCGCAGTGGCTATTACGTAAATATCTATTTTTACGGCCTGCCCGATACCATTGCCAAATTTGAGCGCAATCTCAAAATTGATGATAACATCCTGCGTTTTATGACCATCAAATACGATAATAAGATGATGCGGCACCGCGAGCTCCAGAAAAAGGGCAACGTTCCGGAAGTCTTCCCCGCCGTGCCCGAAGAAGGCAGCGAAGAAGATGCTCTTGAAGCTGATGGCGACAACTAAGCTCAAACAGCCGCATCGCATTCTATTATTCTGAATTTTTCCACAACTATCGTATAGTACCCATGGTGAAAAACCCGCAACACCCCAAAAAAGGAAACCTGCGCACGCGCGAATGCAAATTCACCAAAGCAGGAATCCAGTACATAGATTATAAAGACGTTGACACCCTGGAGCGTTTTATCAACGATCAGGGCAAAATTTTGCCCCGCCGCGTAACCGGCACCAGCGCCAAATTTCAGCGTCAGCTCGCCCGCGCCATTAAGCGCGCCCGGCAAATGGCGCTCATCAGCTTTGTAGCCGAAAACCTCCGATAACCCTAAATTCCTATTTACCTATGAAACTGATTCTTAAGCAGGATGTAGAAAAATTAGGCGCAGCGGGTGAGATCGTCGAAGTAAAAGACGGATTCGGCCGTAATTATCTCCAATGCGGAAGAAGTGAAGCGCCAGCAGCTTCGCAAAATTCAGGCTACGAAAGCCTATGCCGAAGACCTGGCCGAAAAAATCAAGAATACGCCCGTCATGATTTCGGTAAAAGCCGGAGAAGACGGCAAAATTTTTGGTACCGTTACCAATCAGAACCTGGCCGATGCCCTCGCCGAAAAAGGCTTTGACATCGACCGGCGCAAGATTGAGCTGAACGAAGATGTGAAAACCCTCGGCGAGTTTACCGCTACGGTAGATCTTCATCCCGAGGTGAAGGCCGAGCTCAAATTCTGGGCCGTAAAAGAAGAAGCCTGAACGGCCCGCGGCGCTTGAAACAACGGCGTTTCTTTTTAGTTTCAGGGATGCAGGCTTCGGCTTGCATCCCTTTTTTTATGTGCCTCAACGCCCGTGGCATACATTTTTACCCTCCGGCGCATGCTTTGTGATGCAGCTCTGCGAATTTCTGTTTTTCCGGCTACGGCACGAGAGCTGCGGGAAAAGCTGGGCCTCAGGCTTTCGGCGCTGGGCATTTGTACCGTACTGATGCTGTTGTGCAGCACTTCCACGGTGTTTGCGCGGCCGCTTTCCGCGCCGGCTGATTCGCTGCATAAACGCCTCAGCCTGCCCGCCGATTCGTTGGAGAACATAGCCTTTATTCCGCTTGAGGCCTGGGTTATTCCCTCGAGTATCCGGCTGCGGGTTAACGGGCGCAGCATTTCAGGGCCGGGCGTGTGGCGGTATGATGCCCGCCGGAATCGCATCATTATTGAAGCAAAAAATGCGCTACGTGAGGCTTCAGACGGCATCACCCTGCAGCTCCATATTTCGTACAAACGCTGGCCGACAAGCCTGCGGCAGGCTTATTTCAACAGAGCCTTGATTTCCGGGGCCGATTCGGCCGGTGTGGCCGCACTTTTGGGCGATAGCAGCGCGGCCGGGGCGCAGGAAGTGCAGTTTGAGCGCCGGTCCGCGCAGCAAGATTTATTTGGCGATACGCAGCTTCAGCGCAGCGGGAGCATCAGCCGGGGGCTTACCCTTGGCAGCGATCAGGATGCCTCGCTTGAAAGCGGGCTCCGCTTCGAGCTAAGCGGAAACATCACCGAAGATATTGAACTTACGGCGTCACTGACCGATCAGAATACGCCGATTCAGCCCGACGGGAGCACGCAAAACCTTCGGGAATTCGACACTATTTTTATGCGCCTCCGGCACGAGAAAGGCCAATTG
>JBMCPG010000122.1:0-5514 GCA_048626035.1 Cyclonatronaceae bacterium | reverse complement strand
CGACCTTCATCACCGATTATCCGGTAGAGATGAGTCCGCTGGCCAAAAAACACCGCAGCAAGGAAGGCCTGGTTGAGCGCTTCGAGCTGATCTGCAACGGCAAAGAAGTCTGCAACGCCTTCACCGAGCTGAATGATCCTATTGATCAGCGCAACCGCCTCGAAGAGCAGGCGCGGCTGCGGGCCGACGGCGACGAGGAAGCCATGAGCGTGGACGAAGACTTCCTGCGCGCCCTCGAATACGGCATGCCGCCGACGGTAGGCCTGGGCATCGGCATCGACCGCCTCACCATGATCATGACCAATCAGGAATCCATCCGCGACGTATTGTTTTTTCCGCACATGCGGCCGGAATGAGTTTGGGAGGGGCTATGCGTTTTTCTGGTAGTCGCTGCTATTAATACATAAATACCGTTTTTCTCCCTTTTGTGCGGACAAAAGGGAGGCAAAAACCGCCGGCTGGAGAAAAGGGCTAAACCGCTGCTTCATTCCGCTAAATAAAAACAAAGCTCCGCTACCCTTCCGGGAATTTCTGAAGCTCCCCAGCGGAGTGTTTTTATTTTTAACGCTGCATTTCGCTGCGGTTCTTAACGCCCTTTTCTCACAAGGCCGGAATAATACTTTTTAACGATTAGCTAATTTGTTATCTCTATTCCATATTTTTCAACCTTCTCAAATAAGAAAGTCATGTTAAAGTATAAAGGATATCACGGAAACGTTGAGTTTGATGAAGAGGCTGGTCTTTTTCATGGCGAAGTTATTGATTTACGTGACGTAATTACGTTTCAGGGAAAAAGTGTCGACGAGATTGAACAAGCCTTTCGCGATTCTGTTGATGATTACCTGGATTTTTGCCAGCAGCGGGATGAGGAACCAGATAAACCTTTCTCTGGTCGCCTGATGCTTCGACTTCCGGCTGAGGTTCATCGCAAAGTATATATTCGTGCAAAGAAGGAAGGAAAGAGCCTGAATGAGTACATTTCTGAAAAATTATCCCTGGTGAACTGACAGGCGAACTAAATATGGGTAATGAAGATTTTTATAAAGCATTTGGCGCCTGGGATGAAGAGGAAAGCGCCTCGGAATTGATTAACACGATCAAAGGCTCCAGAACATCCAACAGAAATATTGAAGCATTTTGACTCAATAGCTGGCTTAATGGTGGTGATAAACAGCACCAATCATTTCGATCGCCTCAACCGAATTAAACTTGAAAACTGGGTACATCCATCTTAACTATGCTTGTGCTTTGGGTTTAAAATTTTGAGTACGACAAAACAAATTTGTTAGTATTCTTTACTGCTCACAAACCCAGCACATTTTTATAAATCGATAGCGCTTGATACACTTTTCTACAATCATGGGCTTGTTTAAATTTTATTCATCCTCCTTCGCATGAGTTTTGAGCGTTTTATCGCCCGGCGGTATTTTGTGAGCAAGCGGAAGGGCAACTCCTTCCTGTCGTTTATTAAGGTGATGGCCATTGGCGGCGTGGCTATCGGCGCGGCCGGTTTGCTGATTGCCCTGGCGATTGTGCACGGCTTCAAGTCCACGATTCAGGAAAAGATTCTGGGCTTTGGCAATCATATCACGGTTTCTACCTACGCCGACCGACCGGTGGAGCAGGCCGATACCCTGGAGGTGTATCTACAGCAGCAGCCGGGCATTGAGGCGGCGCAGATGGTCGTCAGCGGTCAGGGCATGATTCAGTCCGGGGAGTTTGTGGAAGGCACGCTCATCAAGGGCGTGGCCGAAAGCGGGGATTTGTCGCAGCTTCGCAGCTACATCACCAAGGGTAATTATGATCTGAGCCGCGCGCACGGACTGGGCCGGTTTGAGGAACCCAAGCCGGGCATTGTGCTGGGCCGCCGGCTGGCGCGTACGCTATCGGCCTCGCCGGGCAGCACCATCACCCTGTACACCCTGCAGCCCGGAGCGGAACAGCAGTTTCCGGAAATCATGCAGTTTACGCTCACCGGCGTGTACCATACCGGCATAGAAGTCTTCGATGACACTTTTGTGCTCATCGCCCGCGAACATGCCCGGCAGCTGGTGCAGTTACCCGAAGATCAGGCGCACGAGCTGGATGTGCAGGTCGCCGACTTAGATGATATCGAGGCGGTAAGCAGTCAGCTGCGCGATCAGCTCAAATTCCCGCTGTATGTCGAAAATATTTACCAAACCTACCGCAATTTATTCGCCTGGATCAACCTTCAGGAGCAAACCATCCCCTTTGTGATCGCGGTGATGGTCATTGTGGCCGCCTTCAACCTCATCGGGGCGATTCTGATGATGGTTTTAGAGCGCACCGGCGATATTGGCATCCTGAAAACCATGGGCGCCAGCGACGGCAGCATCCGCTCAATTTTTTTGTATGAAGGCCTGCTCGTGGGCGCGGTCGGCCTGGCTATCGGCATCGGGCTGTCGCTGCTTTTTTACTGGCTTCAGAGCACCTACGGCATCATCCCGCTTTCGGAGGAAAACTACTATATGGATACCGCCCCGGTGGAGCCGCATCTGCTGGATTTCGTGCTCGTAACCGGCGTTACCATGTTTTTATGCGCCCTGGCCTCCTACCTGCCCGCCCGCACGGCCGCCAAAACCGATCCGCTAAAAGTAATACAATTCGGGCGATGAGGATTTGAGATTTGGGGATTTGAAAATTTGAAAATTTGAAAATTTGAGCACTTTAGGATGCTGTAGTTTTGCTTGGCCAAAATGTATTTTTTTATGCATGTATCAGCATTTGACGGGCGGCGGTGCCGGGTTTTATGAGCAGTTGGTGCGCGCGGGCGGCGATGCGGCGCAGGAGCGGACTTCCGGGCGGTACGCCATCAAAAATATAGCCGGCTTTGAACGGCCCGAATGTGCGCATAAGCAATTCCATGGCCCGGTGCACATCAAAATGATGGAGCTGAGTTTCATCATACAGCTCGTTAAACGTGCTGCCTGAGGCCTGCCGGTATGCGATGATAAAGCCCCGGATGAAAGCCTGAATTTCCTTTTGCAGTTCGGGCGCGGCGGCTTCAGCCTGTAGCTCGCAGTGGGCTACAAAATGGGCGATATCCTGCAGCGGCTGACCAAAATGCACGAACTCCCAGTCGATGAGCCCGGTGCTGCCTTCCGGGCGTATCAAAACGGAAGGCGGCCATACATCGCCCATCACCAGGCAGCGGCCGGGCTCAAGCAGGAACCGGCCAAGCGCGCGGGCATTGGCCACGGCTGCGGGATCGGCGCTGATGCCCGCCTGCGCCAGAAAGTCTCCCGCGGCTTCGTACTGCACCACCTGACGGCTTTTTTGCACCTCCTCATTATTGAAACGGCCCGCAAGCGCATCATCCTGATACGTTTCCCGGTGCAGCGCTCCCAAAAACCGCCCCACTGATACCGCCGCCGAATCCGGAATCCGGACGTCATCAAATAAACAAAGCGCCTCGCCGAAATCTTCCATCAAAAGCAGCTTGCGTCCGGCATCATAATGATAGCATTCGGGCGGGCGGGCGGCCTCATCTTTTAGATGCTCCAGCCGTCCGCCGGGGCTGAACAAGCGCAGGGCGGCGGCCTCAAAATCGATTCGGGTATCGGACAGCGGAATATCCGGCTGCGCAGCCACAAAAGGCGGCGCGTATTTCAGGATGATGGCATCCGGGCGGGCCGGAATGCGCCAGACGTGGTTCAGATTTCCGCCGGAAAGCCGCCGGGCCGGGCCCGTAATTTCAAACATCGGACAGCATGCAGCCGCAACATCCTCCGGCCGCAGGTTGCCGGGCAAAAGATTTTCGGGGCGGGCGTCATCATCATATATCATAGAAAACACAGTTTAGAATACGCCGGACCTCAGCCTGGATAGCGGTACAATTCGTTGGCGAATGGCACGCTTCGGCCGTGTTGGATGAAGTCGATCAGCAGGGCTTCGGTGGCTTCGCGGGCGTGCACCAGCGATTCGGCGATGGCTTCTTTTTGCGGGATCCGGATGTCGGGCACCGAATACTTATGGCCTACCACCAGCGCCGCCGTCGGAATTTCCAGCTCGTTGGCCAGCACCACTTCCGGGGCGAGCGTCATGGAATTCACCTGACCGCCGAGCTGCGCCCACATGCGGTTTTCGGCCGGCGTTTTACTGCGCGGGCCGCCGGCATAAACAAACACTACGCCCTCATCACGGGTGAATAATTTGGCAGCGGGCCGTTCGGTGAGCTGCCGGTTCAGCGCCTTGGAAAACAGGCCTTCTTTAAGCAATAAATGCCACTGATCGGCCGCCGGCTGCGGAAACATGGTGCAGGTTGAGCCGTCGGGCAGGCGGTTTTCGGGCATCAGTAAATCCGTGACCAGCATCGGCTGATACAACGGCAGCTCCGCATCCAGCACGCCTACCGAGCTGTTAATCAGCAGCGCGCCGCAGCCAAGCAGTTTCAGCGCGGCCGCCTGCGCCCGGTAGTTGATTTGGTTGGGCAGCAGCTCATGCGGAAGTCCGTGCCGCACTATGATGTAGGCCGGCCGCGCGAGTCCGGCATCATCGCGGGTTTTGTAGAGCTTTTGCGGACCCCAGGCCGTTTCCACCTGCATGGGCTGCAGATCCAGCTTTTCGGGAATGCTGCGCTCAAACGCGCTGCCTAAAATGATGTCAACGGGAGTATTCATGTATTCAATAAAAGGGGTTTGGGGAATCAGGGTGATGGGTTTTGGGGCGTTGTTCAGCTCAGGTGCCGGCATCGGGGGATTGCAGGCTGTTCCAGAACTGAAGCTCTTCGCGTACGCCGCTGCCGGCATCCTGCATGAAGGCTTCCCGGCTGTCAAATACGCGCAGGCGGCCGGCTTCCATCATGCCAAACTGATCGCCGGTGCGCAGCGCCTCCTTCACATCGTGGGTTACGAACAGAGTGGTGATGCCCTCGCTGCGGGCAATTTCCACAAACAGCCGCTGCATTTCGCGGCGGGTTTCGGGGTCGAGGCTGCCAAACGGCTCGTCCAGCAGCAGCATCGCCGGATGAATGATGAAGGCCCGGCCGAAGGCCACGCGCTGCTTTTGTCCGCCGGAAAGCTGCTCAGGGTATTTATCCTCCTGCCCCTGAAGCTGAAGACGCTGAATCAAATCGGTCGTCTTTTCTTTAATCCGCGCCCGGGATTCCCCGCGAATACGCAGCCCGAAGCCGATATTGCCGGTTACGTCCAGATGGGGAAACAGCAGCGGCTCCTGGTTCAGATACACGATGCCGCGCTCTTTGGCCGGCATGGCGTCGATCGCGTTTCCGTTGAGGCGGATTTCGCCTTGATAGCCGCCCATCAGCCCGGCAAAAATTTTGAGCAGCGTGGTTTTTCCGCTGCCCGAACGGCCGAGAATCGAAAGCGTCTGCCGGGCTTCCAGCCGGAAAGAGACGTCTTCCAGCACGCGCTCCCGGCCAAATGCCTTACTGATATGTCGGGCTTCAATCATTAAGAAAATCGAGGTTCATAGAATAAAATTGGATGGAAAAATATACTTCAAAACACGCTATAGATTATTTTCCCGGAGTTG
>JBMCPG010000121.1:0-5524 GCA_048626035.1 Cyclonatronaceae bacterium | reverse complement strand
CGAAATACGCACAACGTTTGAATGGGACGACCAGAACATGAGCAGCGATGCCGGCTGGTTTGCGATGAGCTCCGAAAATACCGAAGACCTGGAGATTTCCCGCGCCGTAGGCACTTTCCCATCGCGCTCGGCTACAAGGTTTTACGAAACCGAAGTGCAGCAGGAGCTCTTCACCTTCACCTCGCCGGAAGATTTTGTGGATATTTCGCAGGGCCGCTTCACCTTTGCCGAGATCGTGAATGAGCTTGACGTTGATTTCGACACCCTTACCTTTTCGTTTCCGACCATCTATCAACTCGATGAGGCGGGGAACTTTAGCCCCGGCGATACCCTGAGTTTCAAAATTTTCGGGGAAGACCGCATCCGCCGCAGCTCGCACCCCAGCAATATCGACGGGGTGAGCTTTAGCTATGAAGTAGAAGATTTACGTAAATTTTCGCCTGACAACATCATTGAGGTTACCGTTGTAGGCGTTACCGAGGAAACCGAAACCGCGCCGCCGGGCGAGCAGATCCGCGAAATCATTTTTGATCAGGCCCTTACGGCCCGCGTCGAAGATATTGAGGCCGAAGCCAAACAGGCCTCTGGATTTTTCAATCCCAGGTTTTTCAGCCTGCAAAATGCAAGCGGGGGAGAAGCCCCGGATTCGCTGGATATAATGAAGGAAGCCGACCGCGAGCGCATCAGTTTTGAGGAATTTAATTTTCAGAGCTTCAGCATTAGCGATCTCGCCCTGGCCAATGCTTCTATGGATTTGACCTACAACACCAATATTGATATCGAAAACCGGGCCTATACCGCCCTTATGGGCCGGAACGAAAGCGGCGAAACGTTTTATCTGCGCGGCCGGGCGGGCACCGGGTTTAGCGTATCCGAAAACGACAGCATCAGCGGGCTGCTCAACGATGGCCAGCCGATTCCGAAATCAGACCTGCTGGCCGTAAACATTGCCCGTTCCAGCAGTTTAGACTCCGATGGTGGCCTGATTCGCTTCAGTAACGAAAACACAAACTTAGATGAGTTTGTAAGCCAGCTTCCCATCGAAGTCTTCACCATCACCAAAGCGCTGGTAAATCCGCAGGAACGCAGCGGGCAGGCTTCTCTGCCGGTCGATATAGAGGCAAATGCGCGCATAAACGTGCCTTTACGCCTTCAAAATGAGGAACAGCCCGCCCGCCTTACCGATACGCTCTCGGTTTCGCTGGCCGATTTACCTGATCCCGAAGACGATGCCTTTGTGGAAGACGGTAAGCTCATCATTACCTACGAAAACCGCATACCCTTAATGATTGGCCTGCGCCTGGCTTTTCTGGATGATGGGCTCAATACCCTCACCCAAACGCCCCGGCCCGAAGTGGAGCAACTACGTATGCAGGCCGCTCCAACAGGCCCCGATGGATTTTCCAACGCCGCAGAGCGCAACATGATTTCGGTTGATTTATCGGAAGAGCAACTACGCCTGCTCCATCAAACCCGCTCCATAGTGCTGAAGGCCGAGCTGCTTACCGAAGACGATACCGTGGCGGGGCTGCGCAGCTCAGACGCCATGACTTTAGACATACAAAGTGAATTCAATCTTCGGCTACGCGTAGAGTAAAGCCGCATTATTTTATTCAATAAAAACAATGGATTTTATATAGAGAGCAATGCTATCAGCACGAATTTCAGGCGTATTACTTCCCCGCATATCAGGCCTTAGCGCGGCGTTTATACTGCTGTTTTTTTGCAGCATTTTCGTCGCTTCGCTAAAAGCACAAAGCAACGGTATGGGTTCCGCCGGGCCTCAAAACGGACCGGAGGCACTGTTTTCAAACCCGGCTTTTCTGCACAATACCGATGCCGGGCACTCCTTTGTGCTGCATTTGCCGGGCGGCAGCGCCGAACTTGGCGGCGGCTTATTTAACGTGCCGGTGTACAATCGCTACCTCACGCAGAATCGCGTGCTTACTGCGGAAATGCAACGCAAGATGCTCGATCAATGGTTTCCTGATGGCCGCAACAGCCGTGAAACCGCCGGTTTTGAAGCGGGCCTAACAGGAGGAGGGCTGAGCTACACGGCCGGCCGCCACAGCTTTGGCCTTGCGCACATGCTGCGGTTTACCGGCCATGCAAACACCCGGCGCGGCGTTTTAGAAGCTGGCTTGGGTGGCTTAAATCAAGATTTTTTTGCAGAGCCAACCCCGCTGGACGGCAGCTTCTCGGCGGCGCTATTTACGCAAATAAGCGCCGGCTACAGCATCCGGCTGCTCCAGGAAACGCGCAGCTTCGTATTCGGCCGTCCGCTGGAAATCTACGCCGGAGCCGCCCCTTCGCTGCTTCTCGGCCATCAAGGCCTGAAGGCTGATCTGCGCTCCCGGCTTCAGATAGAAGGCGACAGCCTGCTGCGGCATCAGTTTAGCTATGAGCTGCACACACACGGCCGGTTTTCGCGGCAGCTTCAGGAATTTGCGGCGGCCAAAGAAGGCAGCGGCGCGCGGGAAAACCCGGATTTGAGCACCTTTATTGACCGGCCGTTTGCCAATCGTTCGGAAGTCGCCGGCTACGGTTTTGGCCTGAATCTGGGCCTGCACGCAAACGTAGGCCTGAGTCCGGACTTCCTGAAAGCTGCTTTTTTCGGAAGCGGGCCCCGGGAAATACATTTAAGCCTGGCCCTCAGCGATCTCGGACACGCGCGCTTCAGCTCCGATGCCGCCCGCTTCACCCACAGCGATGTGCTGGAATGGCGCGGCGTAAATCTTGATGAACGCTGGATTAACCAAGAATTTGAAGGCAATGCCGATGACTACATCGACTATGTATTACAGGATAGCCTCGGCTCCGACACCTACCTGAGCTACGAAAGCAGCCCGCACGCCCAAACGCGCATAGCTTTGCCCACGCGTCTGCATCTTGCCACACAACTACGGGCCGGGCGCGCGGCCGCCGGACTTGCCTTCACCAAAGGATTTAACAGCAGCGGACTCAACAGCAAGCGGCTTGCTGTAGCCACAAACATGGAATACAGCACGCTTCACTGGCTTATTTTGCGCAGCGGCCTTCGCGCCGGAGGAAGCCAGCCCGGCCGGTTCGATAGCGGGCTTGGCATCCGAACCCGGCGCTTTGAAATCGACAGCAGCCTTTCAACGACGTTCAACCCCGAAAACGGCGGAAGCTGGTACGGCTTTAGCTTAGCCAGCCGCCTTAAATTTTAAGGCCGGTAAAACGCACCACAGAAGCCCGCCCCGCATGGAAACGCCCCTCAGCAAGCTCCACTTCTTCGGTACTCCCCTGAAGCTGTTGGAACCCCTCAAAATCTACGGCAACCGCATCGTGGCTGTAAAGCATTTTCTCATTTTGCGGTCCTCCGGAATCGCGGCCGAGTTGATCTTTGGAAAACGCCTCTAAAATTACCATTCCGCCAGGTTTGAGCATCCCGGCCAGCCTGCGATGTACGGCCCGGCGCTGCGAAGAGGAAATATGGGCGTAGCACAGGCCCAGCACGTCGAAATGATCTTCAGGCGCCTCAAAGGTATCAAAACCGGCTAATTCGTAGGTGATGGCCGCCTCAACCCCAAACTCCCGCGCGAGCTGCTGGGCTTTTTTCTTTCCGGCTTCGCTGATATCGAAAGCGGTTACCTGCCACCCTTTCCGGGCGGCAAAAACGGCGTTGCGGCCTTCGCCCTCGGCGGCCAGCAGCAGCCGGCCCGGCTCAAGTTTTCCTAATTCCTGTTCAAAAAAAACGTTAGGTGCGGTTCCATATACATATTCCGTTTGTGAAGCGCCAAACCGGCTGTTCCAGAACTCTTTCATTTCGTAAGAATGCTTTTTGTTGAAGGTAAAGTAGATCGTAATGAACCCCGAAATGCGGCCTGCCGTTTAAAAACTAATACAACAGCTTACCACCAGGTACAAAACAAACTTGTAAATAGGGTGCTCATCATCTACCTTATTTCGCTTTTTGTATTAAGCTTGCAACAATTTATAAAGCCCTAAGGAATATGAATATATTAATCATTGGCGCAGGAGAAATCGGCCAGCATCTGGCCGGAATGCTAACCACCGAAAAGCATGATGTTACTCTTATAGATGAGCAGGAAGATATTCTCGATGAGATCGGCCAGCGCCATGATTTACTTACCGTGAATGGCAGCGCTACTTCCGGGCAAACGCTGGTAAAAGCCGACGTAAGAAAAATGGATTTGGTAATTGCCGTAACTAATGTTGATGAAATCAATATGATAGCGGCGATGATGAGTAAGCGGCTCGGAGCTAAAAAAACGGTAGTCCGCATTCGCAATGATGAATTTTCGGATCCAAACTCGCCGATTAGTCCTTCTGATATTGGCATTGATGTGGTGATACAGCCGGAGCTGAGTACCGCCAATGAAATTCTGCAGCTTGTGAAGCGGGCATCAGCTAATGATGTGGTCTCTCTGGGCAACAGTCACCTACAGCTGGTTGGCATACGTATTAACACAGATTCCCTTATGTGTAACCGTCCACTTTCGGAACTGGCGAAAAGTAACGATGAGTTTGTGTTTCGTGTCGTGGCTATCCAGCGGGGCGATGTTACCATCATCCCTAACGGCGACGATAAAATATTAAAGCACGACACCATTTTTGTAGTGCTGGCAAGTGAACATGTGAATGAACTCATGCGCATGACCGGCCACGAAAACAAGCCGGTTCGCAGCGTGATGATTGCCGGCGGCAAATCGCTCGGGGCGCACGTACTACGGAAGCTGGAACAGGAAAAAAGCAATTGGGAAATCAAGCTGATTGAAGCCGACCAGCAGTGTTGCTACAAATTAGCATCTGAAAACAGCAAAGCGCTTATTTTAAACGGAGAACCCAGCGATACGGATTTACTGGCTAATGAAGGAATTAGTGAGACCGATATCTTTATCAGCGTTACGGAAGATGAAGAATCAAATATTGTGAACTGTCTTTTGGCCAATCATCTTAAAGTCGGTAAAACTATCGCGCTGGTCTCGCAGCCCGCCTATATTTCCCTGGCTCAGACCATTGGCCTGGGTACGGCCGTGAATAAAAAGCTTTCGGCGGCCACCGAAATCCATCATCATATCCTCAAGGGAAGGGTACACTCGGTTGCCGCTCTGCACGGTATCCCGGCTGAAATGCTGGAGCTTGGCGTAAAAAATAATTGCAAAGCTATAAATAAACCGCTTTACAAGGCTAAACTGCCTGAAGCTTGCATGGTGGCAAGCCTTACCCGCCCGAACGGAGACGTAGAAGTAGCCACTGGACAAACCTACATTTCGGCAGGCGACCGCGTGTGGGTGCTGGCCTTATCCAAACATATCGAAAGCGTTACGGATTATTTTACCTGATGCTTACAATACGGCCTGACATTCGGCCATTTTCATTCATGTTTTTTTATAATAACAGTTCAAACGTGTTATAATCTTTTCCAAATGGCCGGTTATGCGGAATTATAAAACCATCATCAATACTCATCCAAATTCCATTAACTGGCGCACAGTTACCGGAGTGCTCGGTGCTTTTACATTTTTTACGGGCATCG
>JBMCPG010000120.1:0-5550 GCA_048626035.1 Cyclonatronaceae bacterium | reverse complement strand
GGCTCATGAAATCGGAGCCCTACGAATTTAGCATAGACGATCTGGCCAGCCGTAAAAATCAGACAACATATTGGGAAGGCATCCGCAATTATCAGGCGCGGAATTTTATGCGCGATAAAATGAATATCGGCGATAAAATCTTTTTCTATCATTCCCGCGCCAAACCGCTGGCCATTGTGGGCACGATGGAAGTCGCCAGCGAGCCGTATCCGGATCCCAGCCAGTTCGACCCGACTTCCAAATATTTTGATGAAAAAGCAACGGAAGAAAAGCCGCGCTGGTTTTTAGTGGATGTAAAGCTGATCAAAAAATTTGAGCGTCCTGTAACCCGCGATCAGATTAAAGAAGAAGAAAGCCTGCAGGAGATGATGCTCATCAAAAAAGGCGCGCGGCTTTCGATTCAGCCGGTAGCCCCGCACGAGTGGGAAAAAATCCACGAAATGGCCGGCGAGCCGCTGCCCGATTAAGCATCTGAGCGGCGGACGGCTTCCTCATCCATCACCCTTTTAAAAACAGCCGTTTTTACTGAATGAGCCGTATCAGCGATGCTAAAAAAGAAGAAATCCGCGACGCCGCCGATATTGTAGATATCGTTTCGGATTACGTAAAGCTGAAAAAAGCCGGTAGCTCGTTTACGGGTTTATGCCCTTTCCATAATGAAAAAACACCCTCGTTTAATGTTACTCCGCGTCTGGGCATTTATAAATGCTTCGGCTGCGGGGCCGGCGGGGATGCCTTCAAATTTATTATGGAAATGGAAGGCGTGGGTTTTGTAGAAGCCATGCGCACCCTGGCCGGACGCTATAATATTGAGCTGCCGGAAGAAGACAACAGCGAGGAATTTGATGAGCGCACGCAGCTTACCGAAGGCGTCTATCATGCGCTGCGCTTTGCCGGCGTATATTATTATCAGCAGCTTACCGGCGAGGAAGAAGCCGAAGATGCCCGCGGCTACCTCAATAAACGGGGGCTGAACCGCGAAACCATCAAAACCTGGGGGCTGGGCTTTGCGCCCGATGCCATGGACCAGTTTTACAAGCACGCGCTGGCCAAAGGCATCAACGAGCGCTATCTGCACGAAGCCGGGCTCATCAAATACAGCGAGCAGGGCAACCGGCCGTATGATGCGTTCCGGGGGCGGCTCATGTTCCCGATTTTTAACCCTTCCGGCAAGGTGATTGGCTTCGGCGGCCGCATTCTGGGCGACAAAAAAGGCCCGAAATACCTGAATTCCCCGCAGACGATTGTTTATAACAAAAGTGAAGTTATTTACGGCATTCATTCGGCGCGGAATCAGATCCGGCGGGCCGATCAGAGTATTTTGGTGGAAGGCTATATGGACGTGCTCTCGCTGTGGCAGCACGGCATCAAAAACGTGGTGGCCACCAGCGGAACGGCGCTCACGCCCGAGCAAATGCGCCGCCTGCGCAACTATTCGCAGAATTTGCTGATGGTCTATGATGCCGACAACGCCGGGCAAAACGCGATGATGCGCGGGCTGGACATCGCCCTGGAGCAGGACATGCACGTGCGGCTGATGCATCTTCCCGACGGCGAAGATCCGGATTCGTTTGTACAGCAGTTCGGGGCCGAATCCTTCACCGATTACACTGAAAAAGAAGCCCGCGACTTCGTGCGCTTTATGGTCGAAAACGCCGAGCAAAGCGGCAACTGGGAAGACCCGATGGGCCGCAAAGATGTCATTAGCCGCATTCTGGCCTCTATTGCGCGGGTAAGCGATGAGGTGCTTCAAGAATCTTTGATGGGGCATCTGGCGCGCATCAGCAGCATACGCGAGCAAACGCTGCGGCAGGAAATGAGCCGGCATCAGCAGCAGCTGCAGCAGGAAAAGCAGCGGGAAGCCGACCGGCAGCGTCGCCAGCAGGAGCGTGGGCAGCCCGGGGGAAGCACCGCCCCGCCGCAGAATGAAGCCCCGCATCCCGGCGAAAGCCCCGCCGGGTCCCCGCAAACCCGGACGAGGGCACATGCACGGCCGGCGCTTGCCAAACTCCCCAACTACGAAAAAGAGATTATCCGCCTGATGGTGCAATACGGCGACGACATGATTTTTTACGTCGCCAGCCAAATCAATGATACCTATTTTGAAGCCGCAGCTTTGAAGCAGTTTTTCAACGATATTGTGCAGCGTTATAATGAGGAACAGGACATCAGTATTCGGCACTATGCCAGCCGTGATGCGCCGTACCCGGAGCTGGTAGGCGAAATTTTTATGGAAAAATATGAAGTTTCCGAGCGCGGAAACCAACGCCGCGAGCGTAAAGTGATGCGCGATGCCGACCCCTATGCCACCGCCAAAGGCGCGCTTAAACGCATTTCTATTGAGCACATGAACCGGCTTTCTGAAACCCTGAACGAAAAGATTCATGCCGCTGGCGCTGAGGAAGAAACCCGCCGGCAGCTCTATGCCGACCTCACCGAGCTGCGGCGACAAATGGCGCGCTTCAACCGACATACCGCCGACCAGCTTTTTCCCGATCCCGGCGAGGTGCTGGGCGAGTAGCCCTTGTTTTACAGCTATGAATTTGCCCGAAGCTCTCGTATTTTTAGCGTTTCCTCTTTCCCTATTTCATCAACGTTTTCATGCGTCCTGATCCCGATAAAAAGATTGATCCACAGGCCATTCCGGCCTGGCGCATCACCGGCGCGCTTGGGTCTTTATTTTGGTGGCTGGTGCCCATCATCTATGGGTTTATGGCCCTTGGCGGCGCCGTTGCGCGCTGGCCCATCATCGTTATTACGGCTTTGGTTATTTTAAACACGGTTCTGCGGGCAAGCATCATCCCGAAGATCCGCTGGCAGCGATGGAGCTATCAGATTGATGAGCACGAGCTGTATATGAAATTCGGCATTTTTATTATTCGGCGTGTGCTGGTTCCCGTAAACCGCATTCAGCACGTAGATACGCGGCAAGGCCCCGTGTTGCGCTCGTTCGGGCTTTCCTCGGTAACCATCACCACGGCCGCCACGACCCACGAAATCCCCGCTCTCAGCGATGAAGTAGCCGACGAAGTGCGCAATCGCATTTCGGCGCTGGCGCGTACCGCAGAACGGGATATGTGATATGTCTGAAGAATCGTCCGCTTCCATTTATAATCTGGAACAGGCCCGCCGGCAGCATCCCGTGGCCGCCATCACCAATTTCCTGAGCACGCTGCGGGAGTTGCTCGTGCCCATCATTTTAGTCGCTTTTTTTGGCGGCGGCGGCCAGGAAGGCGGGCTGTTTTCGAGTCCGCTTTATGTGGGCGGTATGCTTGGTTTTCTGCTGCTTACCGGCTTTGTGAAATGGCTGCGCTATACCTACCGCGTGGAAGAAGATGAACTGCGCATCGAATACGGCGTGCTGGTACGCAAACGCTCATTTATTCCCCGGCATCGCATTCAGGTAATTGATATCAGCTCGGGCGTGCTGCAGCGCATGTTCGGGCTGGTAAGCCTGAATGTACAAACCGCCGGCGGGAGCACGCCGGGAGCCACCATTAATGCACTTACCCGCGAAGAGGCCGAATGGATTAAGGAAACCCTGAGCCGCGACGATGAGGCTTCGGAAGCCGCCCGGGAAAACGGCGGGGAGCCGGCCGCTGCAGAAACCGCGGCCGGAAACGAGAGCGAAAGGCCCGAACCTCAGCCGGAATACCGCCTGAGCTGGAACCGGCTTTTGGTGGCCGGAACCACTTCCGGCAGCTTTGGTATCGCACTGTCTATTGTAGGCACGATTTTCGCCCAGATCAACACCGTTGTTGATGAAAACGCGCTGGTCAATTTTCTGGAAGATTTTGTGGATTCCAGTGCCGTATTTTTCGCCATGCTGCTAACAAGCCTGGTTGTGCTGGCCTGGGTGCTTTCAATTGTGGGAACCGTGCTTTCCAATGCCAACTTCGAGCTGTTTAAGCGCAAAAAAGAAATCATCATTTCGAGAGGACTTTTCGAGAAAAAGCAGATCACCATTCCCTACAGCCGCATACAGGCCGTACGCATAAAGCAGGGCATTGTCCGCCAGCCGCTGGGGTATTGCAGCCTGTATGTGGACAGCGCCGGTTTCGGGCAGGAAAGCGGCGAAAGTACGGTGCTGTTTCCGCTGCTCCCGCTGCGCGATGCTCAAACGTTTTTAAAGGTGATGGTGCCCGAATACGCCCGCGAAATCCCGGTCGAACGGCCGCCGCTCCGGGCGCTGCGCCGCTATATTTTACGCAGCCTGCTGCCCGTTTTTGCCCTTATCGCGGCCTCCTACTGGCTGCTGCCGATCGGCCACTGGAGCCTGCTTTTGATTCCTTTCGGGGTGCTGCTTGGCTACATGCGGTTCCAGGCCGCCGCTGCCGGAACCGACGAAGATACCATCACCATTACCTATCGCGGGCTGGCCAAAACTACGGCTTTGGTGAAGCGCTACCGCATTCAGTCGGCCTCCGGCTGGGCCAACTGGTTTCAGCGGCGGCGCGGGCTTCAGAGCCTGAGCATCAATATCGCCTCTTCCAATACCGGCGCAACCTTCAACGCGCTTGATTTAGAGGAGGAAACGGCGCTGAATTTTGTGGAATGGGTCGAGCCGTTTTTTGTGCAAAAACAGCGCGAAAAAGACGCATCACAAACACAAGAGCGCGAGGGCGGCGCTTCAACGGAGCGCAGTGCTTCCGACTTTTTTGATACAGGATTTTAGCCCAGTAATAAAATTAACGCGACCACCATAACAAGTATGAAACCCAATATCACTACTCCGGCATGATTCCATTTATGATAGCGTTCCGGCCCGCCAAAACGATTGCTGGCGCGAATCATATACATGTAGGCCAGCACGGGATAGGCGGCCATAAATAAACCCAGCCAGGTTTCATTATTCAGCCGGGAGATGGCCAGGCTGAGCACAAAAAATGAGCCGGCCAGTACGACATGAAAATTTCGGTAAAACTGGATGAAACCCTTCAAATCGAAGGTTTTCCGCTCCTCTTCGCTCATCGTGTTGTAGCCGTTAAGCAGATATGTTGCGTTATTTTCAGTAATGAAAAACGCTATCATAAAAAACATAAGGCTGAGGCCGGCGATAACATATATCATTTTTCAGGTGATTTAGACGGATGTTTTTGATCTTGCTGCATGGAGGCAGCCACAGGGTATGCGGCACATCATTTTTACACGACATGCATCTACTTGTGTTGCAGCAATCTGACACAAGGTAAAACTTATTCTAAATTCATATACAGATATTAGATTATAGAAGTATTCATTATTTTTACAGTACGCGGCTTGAATTACCGCCGCGCAGCGGTGTATTTTTATTCTTTACGTTTTAGCATTCGGGCATCATCATGGATCTTTATCTGGCAGGTTTTTTATTCGGACTTTTTGGAAGCATGCACTGCGTGGGCATGTGCGGGCCGATTGCGCTCGCGCTGCCGGCGCAAAATAAGCCGTTTGCCTTTTGGCTGAGCCGCATCAATTATAACCTGGGCCGCAGCATCACCTATGCCTTTATGGGCGGGATGCTGGGTCTGGTTGGCTTTGGCGCGCATCTGGCTGGCTATCAGGAGATCATTT
>JBMCPG010000119.1:0-5554 GCA_048626035.1 Cyclonatronaceae bacterium | reverse complement strand
CGGCTATGGCCGTAGAGAGGTTTAAAGAAGGATACTTCACCAGAAAGGTAATATTTAGGAGGAAGTTGTGGTTCCGTGCCGGTCAACGATCCATTCGGGCGGCAGCTGACCCTGGCTGGAGTGCAAAAGCTGGGAAATGAGCCGCAAAATGCGGGCTTGCTCGGGCCAGTGTACCTGCCCGGCCGCTTGTTCGGCAGGCAACCAGCTATACTCGTTGTGCTCATGGTTTAGCCGAAGGCTTGCCTGTGTTGGTAATACGGCTGCGAAAACCGGAATATGATGCAGTTTATTTCGCTTAAAATCAAAAAAAGAATTTATGGTCGGCACGCACCAGAAAAGCGACGGCGAGCAACCGGTTTCTTCTTCAAGCTCCCGCCGGCCGGCAGCAACGGCCGTTTCCGAAGGCTTAATTTTGCCACCGATCATGCGCCACTGCCCGGCATACATCACGTCCGGGGCGCGGCGCAGCAGCAAAAATTCGGGCGCTCCGCCCGCTGGCTGCCGGTAGGCGTACACATCTACGAGCTCGAAGGCGGCCTCAGTACTGCTTTTCATATTTTTTGGGATTGATGACGGGTTCGGCGGCGGCGTGTGGTATCCAGTAGCTTTCCCGGCCGGGATCGGGCTTCATCTGCAGCGGATCTTTAACCAAACGCTGCCGGATGAAGCCTATGGGCAGCATCATGCCGAAAAAGACCAGCGTAATAATAACTTTAGTCATGAACAGGCCCAGCACCACGGCCAGGCTCATCCAGCCGCGATAGATGCCGTGCAGCGCATCGGGCCGGAGGCGCGAAACCAGGCCGAGCAAGATTCCGATGAGCAGCAAAACCGCCGATACAGGGCCCACATCGCCGCTGCGCCAGTAGAGGAATCCGGGAACGAGCAGGCCGAGCACAACGAACATCACCTTGCCAAAACCACGAATTTTTTCCGGGCTGACTTCAACCTCTGCATATATCTGCCGCAGCAGGCTAAAAGGTGATGGTTTCCGGGCTTTTGAAGCTGCTTTAGTCAAGGGCGAATTCCTCCTTCCAGGCATCGTCTTGTTCGGTGGCGGGCTGCTCCGTTTTCAAGAGCATGAACGAGCCAAGCACCAGCCGGTCCATGTTGGTGCGCATAAAACAGCGCCAGGCGTCTTGAGGCGTGCAGACAATCGGCTCGCCCCGCACATTAAAACTCGTGTTGATGAGCACCGGGCAGCCGGTTTTTTCATAAAATGCTTTAATGAGCCGGTAATAGGCCGGGTTGTGCCGTCCGTTTACGGTTTGCACCCGTGCCGAGCCGTCCACGTGGGTTACGGCCGGAATGTCGGAGCGGATTTCATATAACTGATCGAAGCCTTTGCGGGCGCTTTCGCCGGGCCGGCGGGATTTTTCCCGGGCCACGTCGGCCACGATAAGCATATACGGGCTTTCTTCCCTCAGCTCGAACCATTGCGAAACGTTTTCGGCCAGCACGCTGGGTGCAAACGGGCGGAAACTTTCCCGAAACTTGATTTTCAGGTTCAGGGTTTTCTGCATGTTTTCGGAGCGGGGATCGCCCAGAATAGAGCGCGCGCCTAAGGCACGGGGCCCGAATTCCATGCGTCCCTGAAACCAGCCTACGACTTCTTCGTTGGCCAGCGCGGCGGCGGTTGCTTCATATAATTCGGCCTCGTCCATTTTGTGGGCGTGGATGTGCCGCTCTTCTAAAAAAGCGGCAATCTCATCGTCGGAAAACGCCGGGCCGAGATAACTGCCCCGCATGTCATCATCGCCGTTATCTGCGCGGGCGGGCCGTGCTTTTCCAAAATAATGGTGATGGGCCACGTAGGCGGCGCCCACCGCTCCGCCGGCATCTCCGGCCGCCGGCTGAATCCAGATCTTATCGGCGATGCCCGAGCGCAGCAGCTTGCCGTTGCCCACGCAGTTCAGCGCCACCCCGCCGGCCAGACACAGGTTCCGGCTGCCGGTTGTTTTGATGGCGTGTTTGGCCATGCGCAGCATAATGGTTTCGGTAACCTGCTGCACCGAGGCGGCGATATCCATTTCCCGCTGCGTGATTTCCGACTCCGGCCGGCGCGGCGGGCCGCCGAACAGCTCGTTCATTTTAGCGGAAGTCATTTTAAGCCCGGCGGCATACTCAAAATATTCCATATTCATGCGGAAAGAACCATCGGGGCGCAGATCGAGCAGGTGTTCCATCATGCGGTTGGCATAGCGCGGGCTGCCGTAGGGCGCAAGACCCATCAACTTATACTCCCCGGAATTTACGCGAAAGCCGGTAAAATAGGTAAACGCGGAGTAGAGCAAGCCCAGCGAATGCGGAAAATGCAGCTCCTGAAGCAGTTTCAGCTCGTTTCCCTTGCCGTGGGCGATAGAGCTGGTGGCCCATTCCCCGACGCCGTCTATGGTGAGGACGGTGGCTTCTTCAAAGGGTGAAGGGAAAAACGCCGAACCTCCATGCGACTCGTGATGCCCGGTATAGAGCAGGCGGCCATCATACTGCAGCTCCTCGCGCAGCAATTCCGAAATCCACAGCTTTTTCTTGATCCAGATCGGCAGGGCTTTCCAGGCGCTGCGCAGTCCGCGGGGAACCGTAGCCAGGTAGGTTTCCAGAATGCGCTCGAACTTCAGAAACGGCTTATCATAAAAGGTGATGGCATCGAGGTCGGAAACGCGAATACCGGCTTCTTTAAGGCAGTAGGCCACGGCATGATGCGGGAATTCAGCATCATGTTTTTTCCGCGTGAAGCGCTCTTCCTGGGCCGCGGCCACAAGCCGGCCATCGTGCAGCAGCGCCGCCGCCGAATCGTGGTAATAGCAGGAAATGCCGAGAATATACATAGGCGGAATGAGTACAAGAATACAGACGATTCAAAATAAGCATCTGCCGCTTATCTGAGAAGCGCTACGGGCAAATAAGCAAGCCGTTTTATTGGTTGCGTTCGAGCTTTAAAATTTCCAGCTTCAGGTTTCCGGCCGGCACTTTTACTTCCACAATATCGCCTACTTCTTTGCCCAGCAGCGCTTTGCCAATGGGCGACTCTACCGAAATACGGCCTTTTGAGAAATCGGCTTCCTGTTTGGAAACCAGCGTGTAAACGGCTTCCTTATTTTTTGTATGATTCTTGATTGTAACCGTTGAGAGCACAAATACTTTATTAGGATCGATGTTTTTCTCATCAATTACCCGCGCGGAGGCCAGGGAATGTTCGAGCTCTGCAATTTTTTTCTCCAGATAGCCCTGCGCTTCTTTGGCGGCATCGTACTCGGCATTTTCGCTCAGGTCGCCTTTAGAGCGGGCTTCTTCGATATCGGCGGCGATCTGCTTGCGCCCCTCAATTTTAAGATGGCGAAGTTCTTCTTTCAGCTTTTGATAGCCTTCTTTAGATAAGTTGTTAACTTTCATGATGGTGTTGATGCGTATTTATGAAATAGAAATAAAAAAATGATGCCTGAAAACGAAGCGGCCGTTCCGAGGCCGTCTTCTTGTGCAGCTTTCATATCTTAAAAAAGGCATGCCGCGAAACAGTGCGGTATGCCTTTTAAAAAAAGCGACAGGCAGTATGCAGTTAAGCGTGCACACGGCCTGTCGTTTTTGCTATAGGTAAAGCTTAAAGATAGAAATTTTTATCCACTTTTCATCATATATCACGATATGCCGGTTTTTGAGAAAAAAACAACCCGCGAAATCCTACATCTTAACCAGCAGCGGCAGCCCCCGCCGCCCATGCAGCACCTGCAGATATGGCTGCATAATATCCGGAGTTTACACAATGTAGGCGCTGCGTTTCGCTGCTGCGATGCGCTCGGGGCCGCTGGGCTGCTGCTTTCGGGCTACACGCCCCGCCCGCCCCGGCCCGAAATTTCCAAAACCGCCCTGGGCGCCGAACAAAGCGTCCCATGGGAATATATCGCCAATCCGCTGCCCTTTATGAAGGAACGCAAGGCGGCAGGAACACGCTTGTATGGAATCGAGCAAACGCATGACTCCCTGCCTATTGCGCAGCTCCTGCCCGAAACTACGGCAGAGGGCGTACCCGTGCCCGTGATGCTTTTTTTCGGCAACGAAGTGAGCGGGCTGGACGAGGCCTTTCTGCCGCACATGCACGCCTGCTACGAAATTCCGCAGTTTGGCCAGAAGCACTCGCTCAATGTTTCGGTAACGATTGGTATTGTGCTGTATCACGTTTTAGCCCGCAGCCTGGTTTAAGCTTTCGATTTTGCGCTTTGGGCGTTTCGGGCGTATTTTGCAAATCTGTTATTTTTCAGCGCTTTTATATACGTTGATGCCCGCCCGGCCCGGAGTTGTGCCGTGCGTTACTTGTGCCCGCCGTTATTACAGGCTTGTATCTATATTTATTAAATCAGGATTAGACCCGCTTTTTTTATGTCCGACCGCGTTCTTGTTACCTCCGCCCTTCCCTATGCCAATGGCCCGCTCCACCTGGGACACCTGGCCGGGGCGTATTTGCCTGCCGACCTGTTTGTCCGCTTTAAGCGACTCGAAGGCAAAGAAGTTATTTTTATTTGTGGCTCCGACGAGCACGGCGTGCCCATCACCATTGCCGCCGATAAAGAAGGCGTGAGCCCGCAGGATGTGGTAGATCGCTATCATAACATCAATAAAAAAGCCTTTCAGGAATTTGGCATTTCCTTCGATTATTACGGGCGCACCAGCTCCAGAACGCACCGCGATGTATCCCAGCAATTCTTCAAAAAGCTGTATGAAAAAGGCGCTTTCAACGAAAAAACCGAAGAGCAGTTTTATGATGCCGAGGCCGATATGTTTCTGGCCGACCGCTACATAAAAGGAACTTGCCCGAAATGCGGATATGAAGAAGCCTACGGCGATCAGTGCGAAAAATGCGGTGCCTCGCTCTCGCCCAAAGAATTAATTAACCCCCGCAGCATGCTCAGCGGCAATGCCCCGGAGCTGCGCGAAACCCGGCACTGGTACATTCCGCTGGGCAAATATGAAGGCTGGCTGCGCGAATGGATCGACGGGCAGGAAAACTGGAAACCCAACGTGCTGGGGCAGTGCAAAAGCTGGCTCGACGGCGGCCTCAACGAACGCGCCGTAACCCGCGATCTGAAATGGGGCGTGCCCGTACCGCTGGAAGGCGCCGACGGCAAAGTGCTCTACGTGTGGTTTGATGCGCCCATCGGCTATATTTCGGCCACGGTAGAATGGGCCGCGCAAATCGGCGATCCGGAAGGCTGGAAACTCTTCTGGCAGGACCAAAACACCGAGCTGGTGCACTTCATCGGAAAAGATAATATCGTTTTCCATTGCATCATGTTTCCGGCCATGCTCAAAGAACACGGCGATTTTGTGCTTCCCGCCAACGTGCCGGCCAACGAATTTTTAAACCTGGAAGGCCGCAAGCTTTCCACCTCGCGCGGCTGGGCGGTCTGGCTGCACGAATATCTCGAAGATTTTGATGCCGAGCTGCTGCGCTACGCCCTGGCCACCACCCTGCCCGAAACCCGCGACAGCGACTTTTCCTGGAAAGATTTTCAGGGCCGCGTCAATAACGATCTGGCCGATATTTTCGGAAATTTTGTAT
>JBMCPG010000118.1:0-5561 GCA_048626035.1 Cyclonatronaceae bacterium | reverse complement strand
TTTAGGCCCCACAAGGCCGACTTTAGGATGCTGATTCAGGATTTCGGAAAGCTCAAAAAGCAGATCCGACTCCAGAGATACATCATTGTGCATAACGCAGATATACTCGCCCAGGGCTTTATCGATGCCCTGGTTTACCGACCGCCCGAAGCCCTGATTGGTGCGATTGGTGATGACGTGCAGGTGGAAAAATTTATGGCTTGAAAGCTGCTTGAGATACTCGTGGGTTTCGTCGAGACAGGCATTATCTATGATGATGAGTTCGGTTTTGTCGGGATCGCAGTTTTGCTCAAGGCTTAACAAGCATTCTTCGAGCATTTCCAGGGCGATACCGGCAATCGGCATCACGATCGTGTAATAAAAGCTCATGGGTCGCTTGTAGGGGCCGCGGGCATCTTCCTGCCGGGCCTTAAGCGTAGCCTCTTCTGTTTCGGCAGCAGAGGGCGCGTCGGACGTTTCCGGCTCGTTTTCCGCTTCCTTTTCCGGCGGTTCGGAAAGCTCGGCCTCCGGGGAACTGTCGGCCGTTTCAGCGGCTTCGGCAGAAGTATCGCTGGTGGTAGCAGCTGCGGCCGACTCTTCGGCATCCTGAGGAGGATGTTCGGGCATTTCGGCGGGTTCACGGGTTTCTTCCGCTTCCGCCGCGGCCGTTGTATCTTCGCTGGCTGCATCTTCTGCGGGCGGTTCCGGGGAAAGCGTTCCGGCTTCCTGCGGCTCGGGCGTATTCGCTTCCGGATCCTTTTTTTCCGGCTCTGGCATATTTTCGGAAGGCTCGGGCACGGCGGGGGCTGCCGGTTTTTCTGGCACTGTCTGCTCCGGGGAACCGGCAGGTTCTTCTTGTACCGCTGGCCCGGCTTCGGTCGATTCAGTGGGCCCGGACTCGGCTTCCGCCGGGGATTCGGTTTCCGGTTCTTCGGGCAGCGCGGCGGTATTGCCGGCTACTTCAAAGGTGTTTTCGGCGGGCGGCGGGGCGATATGATCCGGGGCGGCTTGCTCCTTTACCTCCTCTTCATCAAAAAAATCGGTATCCGGCAGAAAGCGTGGATCGATTAATATCTCATCATCATCATCATCCAAGATCTCATTATTAACATCATCGGCGTCATGGCTGGCAGATGCCTCCACAGGCTCCTCCGTTTCGGGCTCCGGAGCCGTTGGTTGGGCGGCCGTTGTATCTTCGCTGGCATCATCATCCGGGGCTGGTTCCGGGGAAAGCGTTCCGGCTTCCTGCGGCTCCGGGGCTTCAGCCGCTGACAGCGGGGGCTCTGCGGGAGACGTTGCTTCCGGTACTGGTTCCTCATCCGGATCCGGGCTTGTAGCCTGCCTGGCCTGCTCCCGCCGCTTCATATTGCGCTGATGCTTCAGTTCTGAAGCGCCCACGAACTGCTTAATTCGCTGTAAAAGCTCAATTTTAAGCTCTTCGGTATCATCATGGCCCGGATATTGGTATAAAATATCATCACATAAATGCAGCGCGTCGGTAATACGGCCGTCGAGTTTAAGCGAGCGGGCGCGTTTATAAAGCAGGGCCGGATCTTCGCTGGCGGCATCGCTTGTGCCATTTTGGGCAAGCACCGGCGCGTTTGCGGCATGGAAGCGCATCACCGAGGCCTCCTGCTGCGAGAGGTTGATGAGCAACTGTTTGGAGAGCTCGAACCCGGCCGCGCCGCCGAGGCCGGTAATAAACGGGGCGACTTCCAAGGGTGGCAAGCCGGCGGCGGTGCGAAGGCAAAGATCAGCGGCGTGGCCTTCTTTAATAAAAGGATTGAAGAACAACTGCTCGGAAGAAATACGCTCGGTATGCAGCAAAAAAGCCGCTGAGGCCGGTACCTTTTGTTCAAAGAGATGATGGCGCAGCGTTTCGAAGTCGCTATATTTGCTGCCCGAAGGCACGCAAAAAGCGGCATCGCTATGCTCCAGCAGAGCCAGAGCCCGGCGCATGGCTTCAATATCTATTTCCACCGAAACATCAACAATATAGAGCAGGGGCGTATTGGCCTGCATCAGCGCATCGTTGAGGCAAAGCCCGATGCCCCGGCGGGTTTGGTTGCGCAAATAAATGGTGGGCTCATATTCGTAATGCTCGAGCAGGGAGGTAATGGCGTTGTCGGTGCCGTCTTCTGAAGCATCGTCTATGATGATAAGCTCGGCGTTTAGCTGCTCTGAGAAAAATGGAGAAAGCCGGCGTTCTACCTCATACTGCGCGTTATGCAGCACGAAGATAACGCTGCAGGCGGGCAGTTGCAGAGGTGTTTTATCGTTCGTGTAAGACTGTAAATTCATATTTTACAATAGGCAAACAAAAGATTTTATAAAAAGCGGCTCGGTCGTATTTTCAGGTAAATTATGCCCCCACAGGCAGAAAGTAAAACATAATAATATCACATGCTTGGGGCAGAATGAAAACATAGTCCTAAAAAGTGCACGAAAGTACCGGAAAAAAAATATGAAATATTCAACCCTCGAATATAAAAGATTTAGCGCTACTATAGTATTAAAGCTCCACAGCGATACAAAACGAGCCATACACCACGGAGTAGCCGGCTTCTGTTTGGCGAATGCCCCGGCTTTATGGTAAATATAGCGAATACATAAGAGAGCACGGAAAAAAGTTGCTATACGGTATTTTCTGTATTTGAAACCAGCTTGATGAGATTCCCTGAATTATGAATACGCGTAGTCATACGGGTAAAACATTACTGATACTATAATTATAAAATAATTATTTTCCGATATTCTCTAAAGGATAATTCTTCATTGTTTCTTAAAATGATGTTTGCGATTGTCGCGTGCCGCAATCAGCCTCTTTCCGGCCCTTGAGAAAGAACTCACGGCACAGAAGTATGAATGATTTCCCCCTCGTTTTTGCTGTAGAAAACCAGTAGTCTTCGGCCGTTGTGGCCTGAAAGCCTTATATTTGACCGATCTGATCTTTTTCTAATTTACTTAATTTCCATGAGTACTCAAGACCTCGCTATTATTAGTCAAATCATTGAACAAGCTTCGGCAACTCCCCGGCGTATTGGCCTGCCCGAAGCCGAAGATCCGCGCACGCTCCGGGCGGCATCAGCCCTGCACACCCGCGGTATCTGCACGCCGGTGCTTTTTGGTGATGCCGCGCGTATCCGCCAAGTTGCCCGAAAGGAAGAAATCAGGCTGCCCGGGGCCGTTGAGATTGTAGCTCCGGGCGAGCATGATGAAGCAACCGACTTCGCCAACCAGCTTTATGAAGCCCGCAAACATAAAGGCATAACGCCCGAAGCGGCCAAAGAGCTGCTTCAACATCCGCTTTGGTTTGCAAATTTCTACCTCGCCGCCGGCTACAGCCACGGCACGCTGGCCGGGGCCGTAAATACCACGGCTGATGTCATCCGCTCGGCCCTGCAGTCGGTCGGCACTCGTGAAAAAGGCGGCATGGTGTCGAGTTCTTTCCTGATGGGCCTGCGCGACGGCCGGCCCGTTACCTTTGCCGACTGCGCCGTCATTCCCTATCCCGATGCGGCCCAGCTGGCCGGCATTGCTGTAGATGCCGCCGAAACTCATCGCAAGCTTACCGGCGAAACGTCCCGCGTGGCCATGCTTTCTTTTTCGACCAAGGGCAGCGCCAGGCACGAGCGGGTCAGCCTGATGCAGGAAGCCACCGAACTGGCGCAGCAGCGCGCCCCGGAGCTGCTTATCGACGGAGAACTACAGTTTGATGCGGCTTTTGTTGAGGCCATCGGCAAGCGGAAAGCCCCAAGATCAGAGATTGCCGGCAAGGCCAACGTGTTCGTGTTTCCCAACCTGGATGCCGGTAATATTGGCTATAAAATTACCGAACGCGTAGGCGGAGCCGTGGCATTAGGCCCGATTTTGCAGGGGCTCGCCAAACCGGTCAATGATCTTTCACGCGGCTGTTCGGCCGACGATATGGTGCTGATATCGGCCATTACGGCGCTTCTTTCGGAATAATACCTCCCGTTTCCGAATCGTCCATTTCTTCTATATCCATCATTCTGCAACCCTATGAAACTCTTCCTGAAAATTGCCGGCGGCCTGCTCGCCCTGCTTATCGTGATGATTATCGCCCTTAGCTTTTATCTGACCGACGAACGCCTCAAAAGCATGATTATGCCCGAGCTGAACGAGCTAACCGGGCGCGAGATTCAGGTAGAGCGGATCTCCTATTCGCTGTTTCGCAGCTTTCCGAGCTTTAGCCTCATTATCGAGGATTTCAGCGTGCCGGATACGGACGCCGATGCCGATGATGATGTGCTGGCAAGCGTGGATGAGCTGCTGCTGGCCGTGGAGCTGTTTCCGCTGCTTTCGGGCGGCATTAACATCACCCAACTGGATGTGGACCGGCCGGTCTTCAATTATGTGATGTATGAGGACGGCCGCACCAACCTGGACAGCCTGCTGGCGTTTATGAACGAGCAGCAGGAACCGGCCCCGGCACAGCAGGAGCAGACGCAAATGCAGGTTGATTTACAGGCCGTGAGCGTGCGTAACGGCGATATCGGCTATTACGACCGCAGCAGCGCCACGGTGATGAATCTCAATGGCCTGAGCGCCGATATTTCACTGAGCTACGGGCAGCAGCTCAGCAGCGATATCGACGCCGCCGTGGAAGGCCTGAGCATTTCGCTGGAAGGCGATCCGCTGCTGCGGAATCTGCCGGTTTCCGTTTCCCAGCGCTCGGTGATAGATCTGGAGCGGGAACGGGTGAGCATAGAGCAGGGACAACTGAGCATTCGCGGGCTGGAGATGGATATGAGCGGACAAGTTGCCGATTATAGCGCCGATGCCCCATTTATTGATTTAACCATCAATTCGAGTTCGGAGAATTTCGGGGCGCTGCTGGATGCGGTGCCCGACAGCTACAAGCAGGAGCTGGAAGGCGTGGAAACCCGCGGCGCGCTGGTGCTGGGCGCTAAGCTTAATGGGCGATTCGGGGAAAATCAGATGCCGGATTTCGAGGTCGTAGCCGGCGTGGAAGACGGCTTCCTGAAATATCCTGATGTAGATTCCGCCATCGAAGCCATCACCCTGGATATGCGCGCCAATAATGATGAAGTGGTCGTACAAAGCTTTTCGGCCCGGGCGGCCGGCAATGATGTAAATGCCGAAGGCGTGCTGAACCGCCCGCTGGAGGAAAACGCCGATTTCGACTTTTCTATGGATCTGGAGCTTGATTTATCCACTGTGCAGCAGTTTTATCCGCTGGAAGATATGGAATTACGCGGTCAGCTCAGCATGGACGGCTCTACTCAGGGCCGGCTGGATGATGTAGAAAACGCCCGTTTTTCCGCAATTGCCCAGCTGGAAGATGGTTTTGTAAAATACCTGGAGCTGGATGAGCCCATCCGCGATATGAATATGGCCGTGAATGCAAATCAGACCCGCATCATTATTCAGTCGTTTAGCGCGCGGGCGGCCGAAAATCGCCTCAATCTCAGCGGCACGATTCGCCAGCCGCTGCAGGAAGACCGCAGCTCTTTTCAACTGGTGGCCGATGCCTATGTTGATCTCGCCTCCGTTCCAAAATTTTATCTTATCGACACCGACACGCTGGACATGCGCGG
>JBMCPG010000117.1:0-5579 GCA_048626035.1 Cyclonatronaceae bacterium | reverse complement strand
TCAAACTTGTTGCCGGTGAAAGCAAACGGCGAGGTGCGGTTCCGGTCGCCGGCATCTTTTGGAAACGGCGGAAGCACGGGAGAGCCCAGGCCTAACAAGCCTCCCTTCATGGAAGTTTTTGCCTCGCCATTTTTGATTTGGGTGAATATATCATCTAATTGATCACCCAGGAAAATAGAGATGATGGCCGGCGGGGCTTCGTTGGCACCCAAGCGGTGGTCGTTGCCGGCGCTGGCGATGGAGGCGCGCAGCAAATCCTGATATTTATATACGGCGCTGATCACAGCCGAACAGAAAAACAGGAACATCATATTAGTGTGCGGGTCATCGCCGGGATCCAGCAAATTCATCCCGTCGGAAGTACTAATCGACCAGTTGGTATGCTTGCCGCTTCCGTTGAGGCCGGCAAACGGCTTCTCGTGCATCACACAAGCCAAGTCGTACTTGCGGGCTATCTTTTTCAGCATAATCATGGTGAGCTGCTGATGATCGGCCGAAACGTTAGAGGCTTCAAAAATCGGGGCGATTTCAAACTGCCCGGGAGCTACTTCGTTGTGCCGGGTTTTAACCGGAACGCCGAGGCGGTAGAGCTCTTTTTCGAGCTCCAGCATAAAGGAAAGCACGCGATCCTGAATGGAGCCGAAGTAGTGATCATCGAGCTCCTGGCCTTTCGGCGGAACCCCGCCAAACAAAGTGCGGCCGGACATCACCAAATCCGGGCGGCGATAATAAAATTCTTTATCGATCAGAAAATATTCCTGCTCTGCGCCCACGGTCGACATTACCCGGGTAGCTTCAATATCAAACAGTTCGAGGGCTCGCAAGCCTGCCTTATTAAGCGCTTCGGTAGAACGCAGCAGCGGGGTTTTGAGGTCGAGCGCCTGGCCTTTCCAGGAGGCAAAGGCCGTTGGGATACATAGCGTAGAACCATTATCATTCTCCATGATAAACGCTGGCGAGGTCGGATCCCATACCGTATATCCACGGGCTTCAAAGGTCGGGCGAAGGCCGCCGCTGGGAAAGCTGGAAGCATCCGGTTCGCCGCGCGTGAGTTCCTTGCCCGAAAACTCGGCCACTGCGCCCCCGCCTTCATTAGGCGTAATAAAGCTATCATGCTTTTCGGCCGTAAACCCCGTGAGCGGCTGAAACCAGTGCGTATAATGGGTTGCGCCACGTTCGGTAGCCCAGTTTTTCATCACTACGGCTACTATATCGGCCACGTCGGAGTTAAGCGGTGCATTTTCGGTGATGGTTTTCTTCAGCTCTTTCCAAATAGGTTTGGGCAAACGGGATTTGAGCTCGGTAAGCGTAAGCGCATTTTCGCCAAATATTTTGCTTACGTCATAATGTTTCATTTTGCCGTTGCCATTTCCCGGAGCTTTGATAGCAGCAAGGGCATCGAATCGTTTAAGGGTTTTGCTCATAATAGACTGGACTTATGTATATATAGTTGAGTAGTCAATTGTTTAGCATAATGTTGCCATATACTGTGCATAATTATAAGGCAAAATGATTAAATAACCATACTTTTTTAAGCTAAATACCATGTGCTAAATATAAAATAAAAATAAGCATGGTTTAAAAATAGAAAAAGCGCTTTCATTTAAACGATAGGGGCATACAGTCCTTTATTTTTTACGCATATCAGGCGGGAAGTGGCGGCGGATTATAAGCGGTAAAGCCTTCCTTTATTCGTATTTTAAGCAACTCTGTTTTTTATCTTAAAATCACAATTTTTCAGCACAGCTACATGAACCGATATACCTACGCGCTCATTACCGAAATCGGAAACTATTTAGAAGAAGAAAACGCCCTGAGCCCCGGCACCATCATCGCAGAACTGTTTACCGACGAGGCTGGCGAATCCGCCGCCGGGCTCGACGAAGCCGACTGGATGGAAATTATGATGCAGCTCGAGCGGCTTTACGGCATCAGTATTCCGCCCGAGTGGGCCGAACAATACCACCTCACGCTCGATCAGTTAGCCCAAAAGCTGCTGGCTTTACCGGAGTTGCCGGCTTCCCATTATCCCGATTTTTTTGAAGCCCACATGCAGCTGCTTGAAAGCTGGGAAACGTTTAAGCAGAAAGCAGCCGAAGAGAGCATCAGCGATGCACAACTTGCCGAATATGAGCAGGAGTTTCAGGAAACTACCGAAGAAGCCTACGAAACCATTGCCTCCTTATTTGATGATCTTGATGCCTGAAAATCCAGGCGTGCTAAAAAAACGGCTCTCATAATAAAGGCACAACGCAGGAAATAGAGGCAGTCCATGGTTTACCATTCAAAATATTCAAACGGGCTTAAATCTGAACCAGCGCCGTCTGTCGCGTTTTTTACCATGTAATACGTATATAAAGGCAAACAGCTTTAGCGGAGTCGCCGCAGCCTTCATGTTCCGCCAGGGCCGCAAACGCTTCACGGAAAACCGCCGTTTAACGCATTTCAGTGCGTTGTATAACCGTAATTATGTTAAGCTATGATTTGGCGGCTTTTTTATGCCTGAAGAAGGTCTAACACCCGGAAACTGAGCGGGCCATGATGAAAAAGCAGATCCAGAAGGCTATACTCATGCCCTTCTGCAGCCGGAGCGTAGGCGCCACGGCTATACGCGGGCAGAGAAACTTCCGGAGTGGAAACCTGTGCCTGCGGCGGCAACTTCCCCAACTGCCGGAAATAGCTTCCGCGCGGCTCAATCCATATATGAAGGGGGTCGGATGCCCGATATTGCGCAAGGGAGGCGTTAAAACCGGCGGTGCTCATCCACTCCGGCCTGGCAGCGAACCGGGGCGGGAGCTCAAGATAATGGAATAATCGCTCGTTAAGGTGTTGTATGATGGGCAGTAAGAAGCTGTGCATCTCTGCCGCTTCATCGCTTTCGGCGGCGGCGTCCGGAAGGCCGGCCTGCCAGGCGTTTTCGAAATCGGCCCGCAGTTCGGCCTCGTAAAAATCATAATAAACGGCTTGTCCGGCGGCTGAAGTCAGGGTTTTCATAAACGTATCTATCCAGCTTTTGCCCGCAATACGCACGTGCCGGAGCGGCTTTTTTTTATCTTCGGGCACAACCGGAAGCGTGAGCCATGCTGCCCCGGAGCCGTCGGCCGGAATGCGGCCTCTGTGGGCCTGAGATTTCCGTGAAAACGGCTCATCGATAATGTAAATGATGCGATCGGCATGCATAAGCAGCTTCAGATGCCGCATATCGGGCAGAACAGAGGGTACGAGACAAGCAATATTCAAAGGCTGGTGTAGCTGAGAATGAAAGGGTTATACAGGCGGCGGCGGGGGATCTGGATTCCCTGGAAAGTATACAGCATTTTGTGTGCGTGCTTTGTATAAGACAAATAGCTGATTTTTATACATGAACGGCAAGCAGGCTTGCTGCGTTCTGAAAGCACAATTTACGTTGAATCTGACAGTTAATTAGCATAGCTTACAAAGCTACACATAAACAGTTATTTAATTCCTATTATGATAGAAACGAAAGAGAAACTTCCTTACAAAGTTAAGGATATCAGCCTGGCCGACTGGGGCCGTAAAGAAATTAAAGTCGCCGAATCTGAAATGCCGGGACTTATGGCCTTGCGGGAAGAATATGGCGAGAGCAAGCCGCTTAAAGGCGCGCGTATTGCCGGTTGCCTGCACATGACCGTACAAACGGCCGTTCTTATTGAAACGCTGGTTGAGCTGGGCGCAGATGTAACCTGGTCTTCTTGTAATATTTTTTCTACGCAAGACCATGCCGCAGCAGCGGTTGCGGCGGCCGGCGTACCTGTATATGCCTGGAAAGGAATGACCGAGGAAGAATTTAACTGGTGCATTGAGCAAACGCTTTATTTTCCCGACGGCAATCCGCTCAATATGATTCTGGACGATGGCGGCGATCTCACCGCTATGGTGCACGATCAATATCCGCAGCTGCTCGAGGGTATCCGCGGGCTTTCTGAAGAAACAACGACCGGCGTGCATCGCTTGTACCAAATGGCCAAAAACGGCACGCTGAAAGTACCAGCCATTAACGTAAATGATTCGGTTACCAAATCAAAATTTGACAACCTGTACGGCTGCCGTGAGTCTTTGGTAGATGGCATTAAGCGCGCTACCGACGTTATGATTGCCGGTAAAGTAGCCGTTGTAGCCGGCTACGGTGATGTCGGCAAAGGCTCGGCAGCTAACCTTCGTTCCTACGGCGCACGCGTAATCATTACCGAAATAGATCCTATTTGCGCGCTTCAGGCCGCAATGGATGGCTACGAAGTTCGCAAAATGAACGACGCTGCCAAAGAAGGAAATATTTTTGTTACCGCTACCGGCTGTAAAGATGTGATCCGCGCCGAGCATTTTGAAATGATGAAAGATCAGGCTATTGTATGCAACATCGGCCACTTCGATTCCGAAATTCAGGTAAAATGGCTTAACGCAAATGGTAAAAAAGATACGATCAAAGATCAGGTAGATTCCTACGTACTGCCTAATGGTAATACGATTTACCTGCTTGCCGAAGGCCGGCTGGTAAACCTGGGCTGTGCTACGGGCCATCCCAGCTTTGTGATGTCCAATAGCTTCACGAATCAAACTTTAGCCCAAATCGCGCTATGGACGCGCCCGGAAGAGTTTACGACCGACGTGCACGTACTTCCGAAAGATCTGGATGAAAAAGTTGCCAAACTGCACTTGTCTAAGATTGGCGTAGATGTAGATGAACTTACCGCAGACCAAGCCGAATATCTTGGCATTCAGCAGCATGGCCCCTTTAAGCCAGATTACTACCGTTACTAAACATCACACGGTACATCATTCCATGAAAAAAGCCTCGTTTTGGAAAAAACGAGGCTTTTTTTAGTATCTTCCGGCGTTTGAAACCAGCTATACCATTTTATGAAAACCGAGTTTAGTTAACCCATTTTTCCTTGAGTTCATCCACTTCTTTCTGAAGTTTTTCGGCTTCGCGTTCATATCCTAATTCTTTGAGCTTAAGCAAATAAACACCAAGCAGGAAAAACGTCGGTGGCCAGTGCCCTATAAAATTACCAAAGCGTTCGGCATGAGCCCGCTCTTCTTCTGTTTTACCCTTCTTCACACTCCATGTGATAATAGAAGCGCCAATAGAGGCAATACCAAGTCCGATAGATGCATGTGCTAACTTCTCTAACATAATATATACTCTTTATTATTATATGTTTTATGATAAATGATTCTATTTTAAACAACTGAATACGAATGAGTTTCGTTTCCGCATACGTGTTCATAGTTTAATGTTTAATAATGTAACCAATAATATGGAGATAATTTTTACGTCTTTGCCACGAATGGCTTCAGGACTGATATTTCTGCTTTTAAGCAGCATCGTCTTGTTTTCGGGCTGCCGGAGTTCCGAGGTGGATCGGCTTACCCAACAGGTGAACCGCATGGGCAGAGAACAGCAGGAAGTACGGCGCGAACACGAACGCGAAACGCGCGAATTACGCCGGGAACTGCGCGAGCTTGAGGCTTCAGCGGCTCGTTTCGACGATTTGGCCGGCTATCTCAAGGGCGTTAAGGCCCGCATCATCACCAATCAGGGAGAGATGGTCGTAGAT
>JBMCPG010000116.1:0-5592 GCA_048626035.1 Cyclonatronaceae bacterium | reverse complement strand
GTGGAAATGCTTCCGCCCATTACGCCAGCAAACAGCCGCGAGAGCAGCAGCACCCCGATAGAACCAGCAAGCCCGAACAGAATGTAGGCGAAAATAGAGCCGAAGCTGCATAACAGCATAATGGGCCGGCGTCCGATGCGGTCGGACAGGCTTCCCCAGATTGGAGAAAAGATGAGCTGGGCAAATGAAAATACGCTGTAGAGTAAGCCAATAACTACAGCCGAAGCGCCAAATTCTGCGGCATAAAAAGGCAGCAGGGGCAACACAATTCCAAATCCCAGCAAATCTATCAGTACAACCAGGAAAACGGTGAAAAGGCGTCCTTTATCCAAAATTCAGCCCGCCGTATGTTCAGAGTATGCAGCCAGCTCTTCGGCCGTATCTTCGGCAGCTTCAATCGTATGATCGATCTGCGCCTGGGTAAGAGCGTTCGATAGAAACAGGCTTTCATAAGCCGAGGGCGGGAAATAGACGCCACGCTTGAGCATGCCATGGAAGAAGCGGCCAAACATTTCCGTATCGGTTTTCGAGCAGCTTTGGAAGTCGGTAACCGGCCCATCACAGAAAAATACGCCAATCATGGAGCCTACACGGTTGAAGCTGTGCGGGATTTCATGATGCTTAAATACGCGATGCAGCCACTCTTCCACGTGCGATGCTTTTTGATCCAGCTCCTCGTAAATGGCCGGGTTTTGGTGCAGCTCGCTCAGCAGGGCATAGCCGGCGTTCATGGCCAGCGGATTGCCCGAAAGCGTGCCCGCCTGATAAACCGGCCCCACAGGCGAAACGGTGTTCATGATGTCGGCTTTTCCGCCGTAGGCGCCTACCGGAAGCCCGGCCCCGATAATTTTCCCATAGGTGATGAGGTCGGCATTTACGCCATAGCGCTGCTGTGCCCCGCCCGGCGCCACGCGAAACCCGCACATTACTTCATCGAAAATGAGGACGGTTCCTTCGGCATCGCAAAGGCTGCGCAGCTCCTGGAGGAAGCCTTCGGCGGGCGGCACGCAGCCCATATTGCCGGCTACCGGCTCAATAATAAGGGCGGCAATTTCACCTTTATGGGTTTCAAAAAGCTGCTTTACGCTGTCGATATCGTTATACTGCGCGTTGAGCGTATCTTTTACCGTGCCTTGGGTAACGCCGGGACTGCTGGGCGTGCCGAAGGTCATGGCGCCGCTTCCGGCTTTAATCAGGAAAGAGTCGCCGTGCCCGTGATAGTTGCCTTCAAACTTGATGATTTTATCGCGGCCGGTATAGCCCCGTGCTACGCGAATGGCGCTCATGCAGGCTTCGGTGCCGGAATTAACCATGCGCACGCGCTCTAAATTGGGCACCATCTGCTGCATTAATTCGGCGAGATGGATTTCCATTTCGGTAGGTGCGCCAAAAGAGGTTGAGTTTTCCGCCGCTTTCTTAACGGCTTCCACCACCGGCGGCCAGGCATGCCCCAAAATCATGGGTCCCCATGAGCCGACATAATCCACATACTGATTTCCGTCGGCATCGTATAAGGTTGCACCTTCGGCTTTTTCAAAAAATATGGGGGTTCCGCCAACGGCTTTGAACGCCCGTACCGGGCTGTTTACGCCGCCGGGAATAAACTTTTGGGCGCGTTCAAACAGCGCCTTGCTCTTCTCGTACATAGTAGGATTAATTTTTTGTCGGAATATCGGAATAAAAGGAAGTGCAGCACCGGGAGCCATCAACTAAAGAAGCAGAGCCGGCAGCATCATTCCTTCGTTTTTGAAGTTATACAATTAAATTGAACAAGCTGTGAAGATTCAGCATTTATGATGCGCCTGGGTCTTTAGGGTAGCTTCGGCCATATTCGAGCACGAGCTGAAGTTCAAAATAATTTTGCTCGTTTTCGCGATAATAGCGCAATTCTTCACAAAGTTGCTGCATAATATTAAGCCCAAAGCCGCCCTCGGGCAGCTCAAACGGCTTTTCAGGATCGATATGAAGGGCTTTCGGGATCGTGCCGTGCTTGTTAAACCGGCCGCTGTCCCGGAGCTGTACCGTAAGTTGGAGCCGGGCCGGCTGCACATCAAGAAAAAGGGCTATTGCGATGCGTTGGTCGGTTTTGTTGCCATAGGAATGCTCGGCGATGTTGTTAAGCGCTTCGGTAAGCACCAACCTCAGCCCGTCAATGGAATCGGTACGCAGCTTGTGTTCTGCGCCGGTTTCGGCCTGCCGGGCGCAAAAGTGGCATACATCTTCTGTTGTCTGCGCAATTTCAGCGGGATGGCTGCGAAGCGTGAACCGGTATGGACGGGAATAATGTTGCGGAGAACCCAAAATAGTACGGCAATAATATCTTAAAAGGAAGGCCTGAACGCCGCTACAATTCGGCACGCAGCAAGTGCGCGGCTTCTTTAGCATAGTAGGTAGCAATAAGGCTTGCCCCGGCCCGCCGGAAAGCCAGCAGGGCTTCCATCATGGCTTCTTCTTCGTTGAGCCAGCCTTTTTCGGCCGCGGCTTTTACCATCGCATATTCCCCCGAAACATGATACACAGCTACCGGCACGTTCACGCTTTCCTGCACCGCGCGCACCACATCAAGATACGGAAGGCCGGGTTTTACCATCACAATATCGGCGCCTTCCTGCTCGTCGAGCTGGGCTTCCCGGGTGGCTTCGCGGAGGTTGGCGGGATTCATTTGGTAGGTTTTTTTATCGCCAAAGCCGGGGGCAGAATCCAGCGCATCCCGAAACGGGCCGTAGTAGCAGGAGGCATATTTAGCGCTGTAGGCCAGAATACCGACATGGTCGAAGCTTTCAAATTCCAGGGCCTTGCGGATTGCCCCGATGCGGCCGTCCATCATATCGGAAGGGGCTACAACGTCGGCGCCGGCGCGCGCGTGGCTTACGGCCATGCGGGAAAGCACTTCTACGGTTTCATCGTTCAGGATCTGCCCGTCTTCCACGATGCCATCATGGCCGTAGCTCGAATACGGATCGAGGGCGACATCGGTCATAACGCACAGGTCGGGACATGCCTTTTTTACTGCTTTGATGGCGCGCTGCATCAGCCCGTCGGAATTGACGGCTTCGGTGCCCTGATTATCTTTCAAAGCTTCGGGCACTTTCACAAATAGCAGCACGGAGCGGATGCCGGCTTCATAAATCGTAACGGCTTCTTCGGCCAGTAAATCCAGGCTATAGCGAAAGTAGCCGGGCATGGAAGTAATTTCTTCTTTGGTATTGCTTCCTTCAACCGCAAAAAGCGGGGCAATAAACATGGAGGGATGCAGGCGGTGTTCGGTCGTCATTTCCCGCACGGCCGCGCTGCTGCGAAGCCGGCGCCCTCGTACGTTTGGAAAAGAGCCGGAGCCGGAAGTTGAAATACGAATGCTCATAATAAGTAGCTAAGTCTTAAGATCTGAATATCGTTTATAGCTCCGAAAAGCTATTTTGATGCGATTCATTTACACGGCTTAAGATAGATGCTTGGCCGCTGCTATTCAAATGCTGCGGCGGGCCGGAAATGGCGTTATTCTGCCCAGGCTTGCGGCTGTTTGAGCACTTTGATGAGGCGCTCTTCCGGCGTTCCGGCGGCGGGTGCGGCGGCATAATCCCAGCGTACGCGCGGCGGCAGGCTCATGAGAATCGACTCCACTCGGCCGTTGGTTTTCAGCCCGAAAAGCGTGCCGCGATCGTGCACCAGATTAAATTCCACATACCGCCCGCGCCGCAGCTCCTGCCAATAGCGCTGGGCATCGGTATATGGCAGGTGTTTGCGCTTTTCGACGATGGGCGCATAAGCCCGGGTGAAGGCATCTCCGCAGGATTGCGCCAGCTTAAACCAGCGCTCCAGGCCCGCGTTTTCGTCGTCCTTTTGGGTGATATTGCCTATTTCCGGCTTGCTTTCGGCCCGCAAATAATCATAAAAAATACCGCCGATGCCGCGGCCCTCCCCGCGATGCGTATTGTGAAAATAGGCATCACAATTTTCTTTAAATTCCGGATAAAGCGAAGGATGAAGGACATCACAAGCCGATTTATGCACCTGATGAAAATGACGGGCATCTTCTTCAAATAAATAATAGGGCGTAAGATCGGCGCCGCCGCCAAACCAGGCATCCCGCCGCGCGCCGCCTTCCTCATCATATAGCTCAAACATGCGATAATTGGCGTGCACCGTTGGCACCATAGGGTTTTCCGGATGCAGCACCAGCGATAAACCGGCCGCAAAAAACCAGCCTTGCTCCACCTCAAAACGCTTGCGGATGAGCTCCGGCAGCGCGCCATGAACGACCGAGATATTTACGCCGCCTTTCTCAAATACGCCGCCGTTCTGGATTACACGGGTGCGCCCGCCGCCGCCGCCATCCCGCTGCCAGCTATCCTCCTGAAATGAGGCCCGCCCGTCGATGGCCTGCATTTTGGCACAAATCTGGTCTTGAAGCGCATGAATGTAGTCAGTGAAACGGGATTTGAGGGATGCAACAGCCATGGGAAAGCGGAATAGTATAGATATAGAAAAACAGCGAGGCCGTCGCAGAAACGCGAGGCCGTAGAGATGCGATGGTGCAGAGACGCGATGCATCGCGTCTCTGCACCATCGCGGGTTTATGAATTATTTGAATTTGTATTCTTTCGGCGGCTCCATATTCAGCAGGTGCCGGGTGAAGTAGTCCCAGCTCCGGCGCAGGGCGTAGCTTTCGTTGGCATAGCCGTGCCCGCGATTGGGCATCACCAGCAGCTCGAAGTCTTTGTTTTGCTCAATAAGCGCATCAATCACCAAAAGCGTCATGTTGGGGTGCACGTTGGAATCGCCGGTGCCGTAGGAAATCATCAAATCACCTACCAGCCCATCTACCTGATATTGAAGCGCCTGATTGGTGAAGGTGTCGCCGCTTTCGGTTTCTTCCAGCGGGCCCTGGTATTTTTCGCCCCAATAGTAGGTGTAGCCGCGGTTGTCCATATTTCCCGCGCCGGCGACGCCCACATGGAAGAAATCTCCATGATTGAAGAGCGCGGCCGCCGTGGCAAATCCGCCGCCGGAATGGCCGTAAATGCCCACCCGGCTGAGGTCGATGAAATCATGCCGGCGCGCGAGCTGCTCAACCGCCGCCCGCTGATCCGGCAGGCCGTTATCGGCCATATCTCCATAATAGGCCGTGTGAAATTCCCGCGAGCGCATGGGGGTGCCCATTGCATCTACCTGAATTACGATGAACCCCAGTTCGGCCAGCGCCTGCGCCTGTCCCCGGCGGGATGTCCGGAAGGCCCGCGTGCCCACGCTACCGGTTTGCGGCCCCGGATACAACGATACAATTATGGGATATTTTTGGCTTTCGTCGAAATCAGACGGCTTGAACATCAGCCCGTAAAGGTCGGTTTCAAAATCGCGGGCTTTTACCGTGAAGGGCTCGGGAAACTGCCAGCCAACGTTTTCAAGCTCTGAAATATCCGCTTCTTCGAGCATCATTATTTCTTCCCCGCGCGCATCGCGCAGCACATGCTTCGGCGGCTGGGTAAAGGAAGAAAAGGTATCTACAAAGAAGCTGCGTTCGGGCGAAAGCTGTACCTCATGATGGCCCTCATCCGGGGTATGCAGCCGCAGGCCGCCGCCGTCGAATCCTAC
>JBMCPG010000115.1:0-5653 GCA_048626035.1 Cyclonatronaceae bacterium | reverse complement strand
AGCGATTCCATCACCCGGGCCGTGGTTGTGCCCACTCCGGTGATGTGTTTTGCCGCGTTCAGCTTTTGAACGGCCTGCTCGCCCAGAATCCAGGATTCGCTGTGCAGTTTGTGCTCGTCGATCTTCTCGGCCTTCACCGGGGCGAAGGTGCCCAGCCCTACATGAAGCGTTACTTCGGCAGTAGGCACGCCCTGTTTGCGGATTGTTTCGAGCAGTTCTTTGGTAAAATGAAGGCCGGCCGTGGGCGCGGCCTTACTGCCTTCCGGATCGGCATACACGGTTTGGTAACGGCCGGCCAGCGATTCATCGGCTTCGATATAAGGCGGAAACGGCGTGTTGCGAAACGGCTCAAAGGCGGGATCATCCAGCGGGCGGCTGAGCTCCAGACGGCGCAGGCCGTCATCGGCCACGGCTAGCACCTTCGCCGAAATCCCGGCTTCCTCTGAAAGCACGATGGTTTTGCCCGGCTTAAATTTTCGCCCCGGCCGTACCATCGCATCCACGACCGTCGGATTATGCGTAGCGGTGATGAACACCTCCCGGTTGCCAAACAGCAGACGGGCCTTTTCCACGCGGCTGTTGTTCATCACCAGCGTAGTCCCGGGATGCAGCCACTTCGGCAGCTCATAAAAAAACGTATCAGTGATGCGCCCGCTGGCCCGTTCATACACCAAAAGCCGCGAATGATCACGCGGCTCCGCCGGGGTCTGCGCAATCAGCGATTCCGGCAATTCATAATCAAAATCCTGAAGCGTAAAGGACATCGTAACAAGGTTAAAGGGTAAAGGTTAAAGGAAAAAAGCAGGGGCGAACTACGATGCGCCGCATCAAAAACAGCCGCGCACCCGAAACGCCCCGGCGAATCAATGTTCGCCCGGAATCGGAATCGAAACCGTAAATCCGAAACAAAACCGGACGAACACGATGATGCCAAATATATCATAATTCGCCATCGTCATCCCGCAGGGGCGAACTACGATTCGCCGCATCAAAAACAGCCGCGCACCCGGAACCCATCGGCGAATCAATGTTCGCCCGGAAATCGAAATCGTAAATCCGAAACAAAACCCGGACGCAATCCCGATTCGCCACATCGCATAACAAATAGCGATACATTCAGGCGGCTTCCAGTTCTCCTTCCAGGAGCTTCCCTATCTGCTTTTTCGATATTCCAAGCTGCAGGAGCGCTCTAATCATCAAATCCATGGAAATGCCGGGATCGCCGCCTTCAAGTCTGGCAATTCGTGACTGACCTGAGCCTATCGAACGGGCAAGTTGCGTCTGGGTCCAGCCTCTTTTAGTGCGTTGGGCTTTAACCATATTGCTTATATCCAGACGAATATTAATGTATGCCTCTTCTTCGGGCGTAAGCGCTAAGAATTCGGCTGCAGAGCCTGTCCGGTATCCTTTTTGCTCCAGTTGTTCTTGTTTTTTCTTTTCCATAGCTACTTATGTGTTAATATTGTTTATAGCTCGCTAATCTTTTTTTGCACAGGTCGATAATCTTTTTCGGTGTTTTTTGCGTTTTTTTCGCAAACACCTCCAGCATCACGATAGCATCATCGTCAATGAAATAAATAATTCTCCACGATTTATGTTTATCTCTGATGCGAAGTTCGTGGCAGTTTTTGCCTACGGAAGGCATGGGTCTGGAATCCGGCAATTCTATGGAATCACCTTTTTGAAGCCTTCTTAAAAGAAACCCGGCCTTCAGTCTTGCTCCCGCGGAAAAAGGTGGGGATTTTACTTCGCCTTCGATCCAGACTAATGGTTTATCGTTTTCTGACATGATTAAATATGTCGAAATTGACATAAATGTGCAACAGCCCGGTCAGGTATTTAATAAGCAAACAGCCACGCACCCGAAACGCCCCGGCGAATCAATGTTCGCCCGGAATCGAAACCGTAAATCCGAAACAAAACCCGGACGCACCCGATTCGCCGCCAAATATATCACAAATTACCATCGCAATCCCGCAACCCGGATTCGCCGGGTTGCGGGCCACCTATTATGCAGCATTACGATACTCAGCGGGAAAATTCCGGGCCGGTTTGCGCGCTGCTTTTCCGGCGCTCCAGGCCCTTTTTCCTCTGCATATAAGTATCCAGACTGTAGGCCAGCGCTCCGTTAAAGATGAAAAAAATAAGAATGCCCATGATGGCAATATTTTTAAACAGCGGGCCTAAAGATTCAGAACTTATCTGCACCGTTAGGGTGATGGGAATCAGCACTAAAGCAAGCGAAAGGGCTGCAAGGCGGGTTTGGTAGCCTATCAGCAGCAGCAGCCCGCCGCCCAAAAGAGCAATGCCGGAGAGCATCACCAGCAATTCGGCGGAGGCCAGCGCGGTGGCCAGATAGCCAAACGGAGCCGCTTCCAGGCGTGCGGCCGTGCCGGCGGTATTCATTAAATGACTACTTCCGGCCAGTAAAAAGATGCCGCTTCCCAATATGCGAAGCAGCATGTAAGATAGTTTTTGCGCCTTTGTTACATCAGAATTATTCATGGCTATATCAACGAGTTAACAGGTAAACATACAGGTGTATCATCAACAGTACCTACGCTATTGGATGATGTTTAAGAGGCTGAAACTTATCTTGCAGCTATTTCTGCGAGAACAGGCTGGAGCATCTCTTTGGTTACCATTCCCGGCAGCACGTGCTCTACCTGCCCCTGCCGGTTAATGATAAAACTCATCGGGATTCCCTGAATCGGGCCGTATTTTTGCGCTACAGTGCCATCATCTACTACAAGCGGGTAATTGATGCCAAATTCTTCAGCAAAAGGCCGCACGACTTCCCAGCCTTCGGCATCGGTGGCCACACCTACAAAAAGTACGCCCTCTTCCCTCATCTCTTCCTGAATTTCTATGAAATAAGGAATTTCTTCTTTACATGGCGGACACCATGTAGCCCAGATGTTGAGCAGAATCACGCTTCCTTCGTGCTCTGAAAGGGTGAAGTCTGAGCCGTCTGAAGTCTCGAGGGTGAAGTCCGGCGCATCCGGCAGATCGGTTGGCTGCTGTCCGCCCGCAGCGGTCAATGCTACAGCGGAGCTGGTTTCGGGTTGCGGCTCTTCGCTGCAGGATAGTAAGCTAAGCAGAGTGAAAAATACGGAGGTAAAAACGATGGATCGGATAACGGGATGTTTCATAAGAATAGAATCGCTGTTTTGATAATGCATACCGCGATTTCTGAACGCACGCCGGCACAACCGGGCTGCTTTCCTTCAGAAATCTGGCCTGCAATAAAGTGGATAAGTAAAAAGAGTATGCTTCTGATCTTATCCTGCGCGGGGCGGAGCAGCGATTAGCGCAATAAATGGCTGAGATGATAATAATTCTACATCATTATGAAGAAAGGCTTTCGATACTGCACGACATAATGTTGGAGCCTCCGTTGCCCATAACTGAAGGCTCGAAAAACAGTTATTGCTTACAAGCGTTTTCGGGCGTTGATCCGGCTCATCATGTTCTTGTTGTGCTACTTCAAAGGATATTTTCAACACATCGGAAGACTGCACATAACCGGCTTTGCAGTTTACGGATTTTCCGGCGACCGGCTGCTCTGCTCCTGACACATAAAATGCGCTATAAACATTTGTCGCAGCGCTGCCCATAAGCGATCCGACAAAGATCAGGAGTAAAAATAATCCGATATGTTTTGAAACGTAGGTCAAAAGAGCCGGTTTCCTGTTAAACTGAATGGCAGAAGCATAACGAACCTGGGAGATAAATTCATTATGCGCAGTAAAGGTGTGATGTGTTTTTGCTGCTAAATCAATTTCCGGACGATTTGTTCCCAGGAATCGCACACCAGATCGGCGGTGGTGTCTTGGGCGAAAGTGTCGCTTACGCCGGTATAAAGCAGGCCCTTGATGCCGTAGGCCTGCGCGCCTTTGATGTCGGTGGGCTGCATGTCGCCGATGTGCCAGGAGCCCTGCTTGCCCGCGCCGGTTTCGGCCAGCACTTTTTCGAACATGTTGGGATGCGGCTTGCTTACGCCCACTTCATTGCTGAAGGCAAATGAGCTGAAATACTGCTTGATGCCTTTTTCTTCCAGATGGTTGCGCAGCACCCGCCCGGGCGAAAACATGGTGTCGGAGATGATGCCCAGCTCGAATTTTTCGGAGAGGGCGGCAATGGCATCTGCCGCGCCGGGTGCGAGATCGGGCGGACCGTCCAGCAGGGAGTCTTCATAAATCCGGGTGATGCGCGCCTGCACCTCCGGCTCGCACTTCAGCCCTAAATGCTCCAGGGTATAGCCAACCAGCTCGGCGGCGTCGGGCGTGCGCTGCGTGCCCAGCCAGACTTTATCAAAATACTGACTCGCGCGCTGATGCGCCTCTTCAATTTGCGCGTTGCTGAGCTGCGTTTCCTGCTCGGCGGCCAGCGCATGGAGAGCCTCAAGACGGGCCTGAAGCCGTTGCGGGCCGTTGCTTTTGGCAATGACGATGGTATTCCAGAAATCAATCGAAATAAAAGGCATGGGGAAATAATTGAACCTAAAAAAGGTGAAGTGAAATCATAATAGAATCAAAAAAGCTGCTGCACAGCGCGGGGCAGGTTCTCGTAAATGCTGATGTCCTTTTCCCGGCACCACTGCCGCAGCTCATCGTTCATGAAGCGGGAGGTAAGCATCACGGGCCGCATGCCAAGCTCCATGGCCGGTTTCAGGTCGCTGGCTTTGTCGCCGGCCATGAAGGAGCGGCTGAGATCAATATCGTGCTCGCGGGCGGCCCGTTCAAACAGCGCCGTGCCGGGCTTACGCTCGGCCAGCAGCGCCGGATCTTTTCCTTCGTGAAACGCCGGATGCCAGGGCGCGACGTACCAGCCGTCGATCCTTACATCATAGGCCTGGAGCAGACGATCGGCATAGGCATGCAGCTCATGCACGTGCTGCAGGGAAAAATGCCTGCGCGCCACGCCCGATTGGTTGGTTACGACAATCAGCTTGAAACCGCTGCGCTGGAGTTTGTATAAGGTTTCGGGCACGCCGGGAATCCACTCCCATTCGGAAGGTTGATGCACAAAATCATGATCAACATTGATGGTTCCGTCGCGGTCGAGAAAAAAAGCAGGAGCACTCATAGCAGAATTAAAATAAGACAAAGAGGGAATGGTAAAAAGCAGCGCAGCGCCGTAACGTTCATTTTTTGGCTCCGCTGGCCGCCTTTCGCTTTTGCTGAATTTTCCAGACCGGCCATTTCAGCCCGTTGAAGCACAACAGCCCAAGCGCGATGCCGGTGAGGGCATAAAGCCCGCCCTCGGGCGTAGTCGGCACGCCGGGTTGGAAAATAAGCAGCGTCTGATACGCAATTTCGGTATCCAGATGGTTGAGAAACACGAAGGGCCGGTTCAGCGCATGGCTGTTTTGCAGGGCCGCAACCGCCTCCTGGAGAGAGGCCGCCCGCTCGCTCAACTCCGTCATGATTTGCCCCTGCCCGGCTATGGTCGAATCCGGGTCGTTGCTGAAGCGCTGAACGTAGGCTTCAAACCCCATACCGACATCTTCGGCGGCCTGTTCGTAGCGGGCCAGCAGGCGCCGGGCTTCAGCGGCATGGCCAGCCAGGCGCTGCAGATATTGCTGCACGAACTGCGGAAATTGTGCGGCCGCCATAGCACCCATCACCGCAAAAATCCGGTCCAGGAGGCC
>JBMCPG010000114.1:0-5677 GCA_048626035.1 Cyclonatronaceae bacterium | reverse complement strand
TGGCCGATAAATCCAGCTCTTGTTCCCGCAAATTCATCACCATTTGGGTGATAAAACGGGACTGTTCGCGCGCGTCGGCCGTTTTTACAAAAGCCGGGAGCTCGCCGTCCTCCCGCCGCGTGAAGAGCTTTTTATCGTATTTTTCTTTCGCCTGCTCCAAAATTTTATTGGCCACGCGCAGCACGTTTCCGGTAGAGCGGAAGTTTTCCTCCAGGGTGATGCGCTTGCAGCCCTCAAAAAGCTCCGGAAAGCGCATGATGTTTTTATGATCGGCCCCGCGAAAGCCGTAAATACTCTGGGCGTCATCGCCGACCACCATCACGTTTCCTGATGCGGGCGTAAACAGCCGCACCAGCTCGGCCTGTATGGCGTTGGTATCCTGATATTCATCCACCAAAACGTGCGCGTGCCGCCGCCGGACTTCCTCCCGCACCTGTTCATCGGCCAGCAGCTCCAGCGTGTAGGTGAGCAAATCATCAAAATCCATAAGCTGATGCCGTTTTTTGTAGTCGCTGTAGGCGGCCGCCAGCTTTTCTATGCGCTCCAGATGGTGCTGAAACTGATCGTATTCTTCCGAAATGATTTCATACAAACTCCGCTGTTTGTTCACCGAAGCGCTGATCATGCTCAGCAGCGTACTTTTTTGCGGAAATCGTTTTTCCGTCTGGTTCAGCTTCAGCTCGCTGCGCAAAAGGTGAAGCACGTCCTGCGCGTCGGCGGCGTCCATAATGCTGAAATTTTTCGGAAAGCCCACCGCCGGGTGATCATGGTATAAATGCAGCAGCTGACTGCAATAAAAGTGAAAGGTTCCGCCCTTCACTTTACGGCAGCGCTCGTCTAAAATAGAGCTGGCCCGGTCGAGCATTTCCCTGGCGGCGCGTCGGGTGAAAGTCAGCAGCAGGATGTTAGAAGGATCGGTGCCGGCTTCAATCAGCCGGGCTACGCGATACATGAGCGTGCGGGTTTTTCCGGTTCCGGCCCCGGCAATCACCAAGGCCGGGCCGCCGCCGTGCATAACCGCCTCAAGCTGGGCCTCATTGAGCAGGCTTTCGTAATCAATCTGGTAATCGGGGCGGGCGGGCGCCTGTTGCTTCAGGACAAAACGTTTCATAGCGTTGCAGAACCTTCTTTTTGTGGATGCGATACAAGCTTTGCCTAACGGCAGAACTCTTAAAATATGCACATCACAGGAAGGCGGGCAAGGCCGGGGCAGGCGGATAGAGCGAGGAAGGCATCACCCTTAAGGCGCAGAACAGGCGTCGTTTTAGGCCTTTTCGAGCTGTTTTTTGCGGCGTATTGCTAAAGCCCCGCCCGCGGCTCCGGCCAGAATGAGCAGGGAAGCGCCGCCGTCTATAGGCACGCTGGCGGGGTTATCGGGCAGCAAATAGGGAGAGTCGGGATCGTCGGTGATGGGATCGGTGTGCGAAGGCGGCGTTATCGGGCTGGAAGGCGGCTCGGGTTCGGACGGCGCGGCAACTCGTTTTTGAGCCGCCATATCGGGCGTAGCCCAAAAGAGTAAGAACAGCAGCAGAAAGCCGGATAGCCCTCTTAAAAGCACAGTACGATTCTGGAGTATGGTAGAAAAAAGGGAATTCATAGAAAGCAAAAAAAGACGTAAAAATGCTTTTGAAAACGAACACGATATAGAACGCGGCGCAATGGCGCTTTTACAGAGCAGAGCTTCATAATGTAAATATCTTCATAACAGCAGTTTATGACATGGCTACTGCTATTTACAGTGTTATGATACAGAATTATATTTACAGATGTTAAATATTAAATTATTTTAAACTTTTGTATTTAAGCTACTTAGGGGTGTTTATCGAAAAACGATTTTAATCAAACTTCACAAAAATGCAGATTATTCATGGTATTATTATTACGCTATTATTATGAATAACTTCTATATCAGGCTGAAGCCTGCGTAGGCAACAAGCCATAGCAGCGGGAGCCCCTCTACCCAAAAGCTTGCGTACCAGAAACTTTGTGATGGTTTTGAGGCATAAATAAGTAGAACGGCCAACAGCATGAGCCCGCCTGTGCTCCATTTTGCTGCGGGGACCGCTGCCGGATTTGCGAAGGTAAAGCCCAAAGCTAAGAACGCCCAAATAGCGCCAAGATGCCGGGCCAGCCGGAATCCCAGCGTTTGCGGAAGCGTTCGCAGGCCGGGCGAGTCAACCAGGGTATCGCGAATTTCGAAGGGAATCATCACCGCCAGTATATAAAAAAAGATCGTGGCCGAATGCCATAGCACCGGCGCAGAAAGCAGCGGTTCGGCTCCGGCCAGCGGCAGGCAGACGCAGGTAAGCGTCCAGCTCAGCGCTATGATAAATATTTTGAGGCCGGGCAGGCTACGCAGGCTGTATCCGTTAAAAGCCGGCCAGATATAGAGCAGCGTGAGGGTGCCGGCGAGGGCGGCAATTGCAAGTTGTACTGCCGAAAGGTGGCGCGCGAGCAGCAGGCTTGCCCCGGCCGATAATGCAGAAATAAAAAACATCAGCCGGAAATACTGATCATGCCAGCGCTGCCGTAATGTGCTAACATATCCCGCACCAGCTTCCCCGTACTTTGCCAGATTATAGGCTACAATACTGCTTAAAAAGATGAAGGCTGCCGGCGCCGGGGCTATATCGTAGCCGAAAGAGAGCCGCGTAAAAATGGCAAGGGCGGCTACGGCCGAGGCAACATGAAGGCTGAGGGCGATGTAAAGCCGCACATACCGCGCTGCGGCCGGAAAGACAGACATAAAAACGTGCTTAGGTAGGCGGGGAATCTGTTTAACACAAAATAAAGCACTTCTGTTTTACCGCACATAAAAACAAAAACCCCGTCGAAAGCGGTGCTTCCAACGGGGTTTTTACAGAAAGATGATGTCGTCCGGCGCAGAAAACCAGATTTCCGGCCGGCCGGGCTGCTATTCGGCAGGCGCGCTCAGAAGCTGAGGCCGCTGGCCGAAGAATCCGAAAACAACCGGCTGTTCATGACCTGCAGCGCTTGTTGGTACAAACGGGCTTCGGTCCGGCTGCCGTTGGGCACGCTATCGAGCTCTTCGCGAAGCTCGGTGCTGGAATCCTGAAAGAAATACAGCGCTATGCTGGCTTTATGCCGGATGCGCGGCTCGCGCTCGATTTGGGTAAGCTCATAAAGCGCATTTTCCAGCTCGCTCATCTGCTCATCAGGAAAATGGAGCTGAAGCAGAAAACTGTGGAAAATGGCGGCTTCACGTACGCCCTGGTTCTCGGAATGCAGCGAATACGCAAAATTGGCGATCACTTGGTCTAAATGCTCTTTTTCCAGCTCGAGCCACGCAAAAGAGTTTCGGGGCGCTTCTTCCTGCGCGCTTTCGGTATTAGCATTGTCAGCAATAACTTGCTGCGCCTGCATAGTGCCTGCACTGCTTAAAAACAAGCCGGCAATAAGACAAGCTTTCGCAACGCTGGCCAAGCCGTTGTAAATCTTAGGTTTAGAAATATTGAAAAAAGTACTCATAGCTGTATGGATGATGTAGAGTGTTAAGGAGTAGAGAATGTAGCGAATGCCGGGCAGTGCTTCATCGCAATAGGAAGTGCGTGCCCGACGCTCACACAGATACAGCAACCGTGCCCAAAAATCTATGAAAGCGCTATCATATTGACATACTTGCAGTTAGCTTATTGTTACAGAGCGTTACTATACTATTATGGAAGCGTATTTCTGCAGATGTGGAAGCGGATGCAGTCGTTTGCACTGTGCTTTTTTTCCCCTGCCGGGCACCTGACATTCCTGCACTATCTCCGGCACAAAAAGATAGTTGCATTGGGTTGATATATTTTATACTATAACAGTAGTACTATTTATATAATAGGAAACAAACCATCACATCATAACTCATAAATCGATATGAAAAAGCCGCTTAGGCCTTTAGGTGAATCCGAAATGGAGGTGCTGCACGTGGTATGGCAGCTGAAAGAAGCAAGCGTACCGCAAGTGCATAACGAAATTTTAAAGTCCCGGAAGGTTGCTTATACAACCATCATGACCATCATGAAAAAGCTGGCGGACAAAGGCTTACTTCAATTTTACAAGCGGGTTAATGCCTATGTGTATCAGGCGGCACAGCCCGAAGAAAAGGTAAAGCACAGCTTGTTGCAGCAGCTTTTGGATAAAGTTTTTAAAGGCTCGCCGGGCGAATTGGTACAAAATCTGGTAGAACATGAACCCCTGAGCGCCGCGCAGCGAAAAGAAATTGAAGCCGTCATAAAAAAGCTTGATAAAAAGTCTTAGGCCATTGCTATGCAAATATTTATAGAATTTATATCGAGCATGGAAGCCCGGGAGATATATGCTGATTTTTGGGTTTCTATTCTTATTTGGAGCGCGTTTGCCGGGCTTTTGTTGCTTGTGCTGCGCTATGTGAAACAGCTGCCGCCGCTGCTCAACTATCATCTTAGCTCGGCGGCGCTGCTGGCCCTTCCGCTGGGGCTATTGCTCTCGCCGCTGCTCAGCCCGGGCGTTTTCTGGCCGTCTGGCAGCGCTTTTGGAAGCCATTTCACCGCTTTTTTAGGCACAGATGCCATCCCCCTGCCCGAAATAATGGTGTCCTCAGGGCAAGAATCGGCTGACAATACGTCATTCTGGCCCTCGCTCCCGCTTTCTGCTCTGGCCGTCAGTGTACTTTTGGTGATGCCTTTTGCAGGACTTTTCCGCCTGGCGCGGCTTTATGCACGGATGAGGAAAGATGTGGCCGCCACGCTGCCGCTGGGCACGCACACCAATGAGGCCGGCCTCATCCGGAAAGAACTCGAGCATTTATGTGATGATTTTAATATCGGGCGATCGGTGGAGATTCGCTGCTCAGCTACGGCTGCAACGCCCTTCACCATGGGATGGCGGCGGCCCCTGATCGTGCTTCCGGCCGCCTGCCTGAATACGGATAAAGAACATTTACGCCCGGTTCTGGCCCATGAACTTATCCATATTGCCCGGGCGGATTACGCCCTGCATTTTATCGAACTTTTCATCCGCCATCTGTTTTGGCTGCATCCGCTGGTGCATCTGCTGTACAGAAATGCGGCTTTTCAGCGAGAGCTGGCCTGCGATGCCGAGGTGCTGCGCCGCCCCGATATAGCGCCGGCGGCGTATGCGCGGCTGCTTTATGATTTCGCTTTTCAAAGCACGAAAAAGCCCGTATTTCAGGCCGCGATGTCGCAGGAGCCGGGCCTGCTGCGGCGCATCCGGCAGATAGAACAAACTTCATCTCCCCTGAACGCAACATTAACCAATCCCCAAACCAATCAATACATGACCCAGCCCGTGGTGTTCCGTCTTCCGGCGGGAGACGAAAGCTGAGTTTTCATCTTCAAATACGTTTCACTACTTTCTGTAGTCCAGACCTGCTTGGGCGTTCTCTTCTGACTTCGGAGAAGCTTGAGCAGGTTTTTTATTTTTCTCCATACGCAGACGATATATGAAAGTCATCCTCCTTTTTGCGGTCTTGTTTTTATTGCTTCCAATAACGTTTATGAGCTGTACAGGCAGCGGGGAAACCGCCGAGGACATTTCCTCCATTTCGGCGCGCATGCCTGCGATGATAGGCGGACAGCAGGCGCTTTATGAAACACTGCGCTATCCCGATGAAGCGCGGCGGAATGGCGTAGAAGGGGCGGTTATACTACAGTTTGAGGTCTTTGAAGACGGC
>JBMCPG010000113.1:0-5677 GCA_048626035.1 Cyclonatronaceae bacterium | reverse complement strand
CGCAACACCTTTTCCGGCGAAAGCAATGAAGCCTGGTTCCATACCCGTGAACATACATTGAGCCAGCTCCGCTATGATCCGGCCGCAGATAGCATTGCTGTAAAAAACTTCGAGCTTGCCCGAACGCGGCCGGAAGGGAACGTAAGAGCCATAACCGCCGGACCGGAAAACCGTATGTATATGGCCTCAAGCTCGCATATTGCCTACTTAGATACCGAAGTCTCATCACCGGCCCGCGCCCGACCCGCGCTGCACTTTACCGGAGTTACGGCCGAAACCGATTCTTTACTGCTGCACGGCTGGACCCCGGCCACGCTTCCTGAGCTGGAGCTGCCCTACGAAAAAAACAGCCTGCGCTTTAACTGGAGCCTGGTTTCGTTTACGCCGCCGGAGTTTAATCGTTATCAGTTTCGCATGGCTGGCATCAGCGACACATGGTCGGAATGGAGCGAAGAGCAATTCGCCGATTACCGGAATCTGCGTGAAGGCCGCTATACTTTTGAAGTGCGCGGGCGGGATTTATACGGGCAGGTTTCTGCACCACGGCATGTGAGTATCACGATTGCGCCGCCGTGGTTTCGTTCTGCCCCGGCCCGTATAGCTTATATGCTTATCGCTATTGTACTGCTTGGCGCGGCCTTCCGCTGGCGCACCCAAAGGTTGCTTGAGCGGCAGCATCAGCTCGAACAACAGGTTCGGCAGCGCACGCGCGAAATTGAAGATCAAAAGAAAGAATTAGAGCGTCTCGATAGTGTGAAAACGCGCTTTTTTGCAAACATCAGCCATGAATTTCGCACCCCGCTCACGCTCATCAAAGGCCCGGCACAGCAGCTTTCGGATGGCCGCTTACCGCCCGAAAATCTCTCTGAGGCCGCCGGAGTAATCATCACAAACGCCGACCGCCTGCTCGCAATGATTGAGGAAGTGCTTCAATTTACCAAGCTGGAAACCGGCCGGTTAAAGCTGGAAGTGCGCTTGCTGCAGTTTTCCACTCTTGTGAGGCGGGTAGCCGGCTGGTATCGCGGGCTTGCCGACGAAAAAGGCCTGGATATGCGTGTAGAAGTGCAGGAAGCGGCCGGGAACCTGCGCATCTACGCTGACGCGCGGCAGATGGAGCTGCTGTGTTCTAATCTACTATCCAACGCCATCAAATATACCGCGCAGGGGCAGGTGCTGATTCGCCTTTTTATCCAAAACGGCCAGCTTTGCCTTGAGGTTGAAGACACCGGCGCCGGCATCGCCCAGGAAGAGCTTACCCGTATTTTTGACCGCTATTACCGGGGCTCATCCACCCGGATTTCGAGCAGCGGCAGCGGAATTGGGCTGGATTTGGTGCGTTTTGTCGCCCGTATGCACGGCCTGGAGCTGAACGTAGATTCCGAGCCCGGGCAGGGCACCCGCATCACCATTGGCATTCCCGGCACGCTGGAGGCGCTGACCGGCGATTATGTGCTGCTACAAGATGACGACACGCCGGAAACGGCCCCGATGCCATCACCCCGCCTGCACCAGCCGCCGCCATCGCCGCCGGAAACCGCCGCCGAGAGCCTGCCGCTTATCCTCATTATTGATGATCATGCCGGCATCCGGGCCTTCATCCGTTCCGTACTTTCAGATGAGTTTCGCTTTCTGGAAGCCGCCGACGGCCTGAATGGGTTCGCCAAAGCTGCCGAGGCGCAGCCCGATATTATTTTATCGGATGTGATGATGCCCGGCATGGATGGCATCAGCCTGTCCCAAAAGCTGAAAAAAAGCTGGTCAACGGCTCATATACCGCTTTTGCTTATAACGGCAAAAAGTGGGGAAGCAAACGAGCTGAGCGGGCTTGAAGCCGGCGCAAACGATTATATCACGAAACCTTTTTCGCCAGATATTTTGCGTGCGCGGGTAGAAGGGCAATTAGCGCTGCGGCGGCAGCTCCGCAAGCATCTGTTGCAGCAGGCCCCGGCAACTTTTCCATCTGCTGTTGAAAATCCGCCGGAACCTGCTTCCGGCCAGGCCGATACCTTCCTCAAACAAGTGCAGCATGAAATACGGCAGCAGCTCTCTAACCCCGATTTTGGCGTAGATCAGCTGGCGCAACGCATGAATAAAAGCACCTCAGCGCTATACCGGCAGCTCAAAAAATCGACCGCTTTAAGCGCAAAAGATTTGATTCGCCGGGAGCGGATGGCCCGGGCCCGGCAGTTGCTCGACCGGCAGGAAGGCAACATCACCGAAGTAGCGTATGCGGTAGGCTATAACAGCTTATCGTATTTCAGCCGGGTATTCCGGGAAGCCTACGGAATGGCGCCCTCCGATTATGCAGAACGCCGGGCACAGCATCAGACATAAACCGGCCCCAGCACCATGCGCGGATCGGGATGGCGGCGGATGGCCGCCTCCAGCTCGTCGGGGCTTACCACGCCCGGCATATCGGGTGCGGCCGGCGTTTCGTTAGCCAGCTGAAAATGCAGATGCGGCACCCAGCCGCCGTTTACATCCCGGCCGCCCAGCGCTCCGATTTTCTGCCCCGCTTCAATCTTCTGCCCTTCCGCTATCTGCCCGAGAGATTCCAGGCTGAGATGACCATACAGCGCGTAAAGCAGGCTGCCGCCAATGTTGTGTTGTGTAACAATGGTCGGGCCGTAATCAAGGGCGTTATCGTTGTTGCGAAAGCCCCAGATCTGCCCATCCGCAAAGGCATAAACCGGCTCGCCTTCCGGCCCCCAGATGTCCACGCCCATGTGGATAAAACGCTCCCCGGCATACAGCGGCGAAACGTACATCTCGCGACGAAACTCCAGATAGCCGCCCGCTCCGATGAGCTGAGGCGCGTTTTCGTCGTGCCGATAGCCGTGACGCAGGTCGATGGCGGGCAGCGGAAGGGCTTGTTTGTAATCCATCACCGGGGAAAAAGAAGCATGTTGGGCCATAAAAAAACTATATTGTTTTAAGAAGATTTTATATCAGGAATATAATCAAAAAAAGCCCGTTTCCTGACAAAGCAGAAAGCGGGCTTTACAAACATAACGCACTTTTTATTCCACTACTTTATCGATATAGTTGGAATTCATGATGCCAAGTGCGCCCATGTATTTGAGGCGGAAGCGTACCATATCGCCGACTTTGTAATCGCCGGCATTTGCGCCTACATCTACTACCAGCATGTCGGAGCTGGCGTCGATAATTTCTATGTCGGAGTTAATAGGCTCCAAAAATTTAGGATCAATATCCAGATAGCCAATATCCAGAATGGCGCGGTGGCTGGTCTTGCCGTAGAGGCTTTCATCAATTTCCATGGTGTTGCCTTGCGGGTCTTTTCCGAGTTCGCCGCTGGGCACCATGGGCTTTTCGCGCAATTCGATAATTTGCGAGTATAATTCCATCACCGAATCGTGCATGCCTTCTATGGTTGTTTCACTAAATAAATCTGCGCCAAAATACAGGGATTCGCCCACGCGGAAATGATTCACGCCATCAGGAATTTCATCCCGCAGCAGCAGCGGAACCGTTACAGAAGTGCCGCCGGAGACGTAAGGAATTACTTTGTTAAACTTCAGCGCTATAATTTGTTTATAAAGCGTGAGCTGAATCAATTTATCGGCATTGGGCATCACTCCGTGCAGGCAGTTGAGGTTGGTGCCAAGCCCTACTACATTGATGTTGGGTAAATTGAATACTTTTTCATAAAAATCAACCAGGTCGTCGCGCACTACGCCTTCCCGTAAATCACCCATTTCTATCATGATGATGATCTTGTGCATTTTATCCTGCTTTACGGCTTCGTCGGAAAGCATTTTGATGGTGCTGATGTCCGAGTCAAAGCTTACATCGGCATAGCGCACAATATCTTCAATAATTTTTTTGGGCGGCGGTTTGATGTAAACGGTTTGCACGTCGGGGTTAATTTTTTTGGCTACCGCCAGGTTGCTGATGCGCGAGTCGTGTACTTCCCGTACGCCCAGGTCAAGCACCTCGCGAATCATGGCTTCGTTGCCGCAAAACAGCTTGGTAACCACGCCCCATTCGATGTCGCGGCCCTCAAATTTTTTCTTAAGAAAATTATAGTTATGCTGTAGTTTGTCTCTGTATAATTTCAGATGTGCCATTAAGGTACTCCCTCAGGAGCGTTTGTATCGCATTTCAAGATATTTGTTGGTAAAGCCCAGCTTTTCGTATAAGTACTTTGCCGGGTTGTCCGGTTCTACGTGCAGCGCAATATCGCCGGAGGCGGCGTCCATCGCCGTTTTCATCAGCGATTTCCCCAAGCCTTTTCCGCGGTAACCGCCGTGCACGGCAATATAAACCAGCAGGTTTTCGGGGATGTAGCCTTCCATGCCGGTTTCATTGATAATAACCGCGCCTGCGACCCGCTCTTTTTCGGGATCCCGGGCGCAAACAATAAAGCCGCCGTAGCCGGGCTTTGTGCTGAGCGCATACTCCGCACATTTTTGAATATCTTCACGCGGATCGCCAAATTGATCCAGATGCTCAAACAAGAAATCAATCACGGAATCGACTTCCGCCTTCCGGCTGTCGTGCTCGCCGGGTTTTATGATAGTAAAATCGAACATATACAGATATTTTTTGACTAATTAGGATGTGTTTTTTCATGATGCCGGCCGGCATTACCCGGAACCAGTAGTGAAATAGATACAAAAACCATGCCCGCCGCCGTAATGCCGAAGATGATGGGATCCAGCCCGAAAGGCATTTCGAAAAATGTATCGTGGCCGCTGAGTCGAGATATTTCGGGAATGAGGGTTAAAAAAAGCGTGAGGCCACCGCCGGTAATCATGGCCCAGAACGCGCCCGCGCTGCTGGCTTTTTCCCAGTAAAGCGCGCCCAGAATAGGGACTAAAAGCCCGGAGACCATCACCGCATAAGAATATAACATGATGTCGAGCACGGTTTCCATGGCTGCGGCCAGCAGCAGGGCAAGTGCCCCGAGGGCCAGGGTAACGAGCTGCGAAAGCCGGATCAGTTTTTCATTATCCATATTGATGCGCAGCAGTTTGCGGAGCAGGTCGCCGGTTACGTTTCCTGAAGCCGCGACCAGGCAGCTATCGGCCGTGGACATAATGGCCGAAAAGTAGGCCGCCATCATCAGGCCCATCAATCCTATGGGTAAAATGGTGCGCAGCAGGGTAGGCAGGCCCTGTTCCTGGTGCATATCATCTGCAGAGTCAAAGCCCAGATCCACAAACATGCCCTGTTCGGCGGCCACCCTTGCAAACAAACCGAGCAGTACGCCCATGAAGGCCATCACCGGCCACTCGAATAAACCGGCCAGGTACCAGGCTTTTTTGGCTTCCTTAACGCTGCGGCTGGCGTAGATGCGCTGGTAGAGCGTCATGCCCACAAACCAGATTGGGATAATGGTGATGCCCCAGTTTACGAGCTGCTGCCACGAAATATTGGTGATGGACAGAAATTCTGGCCCAAGTTCAGCGGCAATGCCTTCGTAGCCGCCAACGGCATTGTAGCCCAGCGGAAGACCGATAAATATCAGCCCCGCAAGCAGCAGGATCCATTGGAAGGTATCGGTGTAGATTACGGCCTTCATGCCGCCCATGCCCGTATAAACCACAATAATAAAGCCCATAATATACAGGGCGTTATCCAGGCTGAGGCCTTCAAATGTGGAGGAAGCCAGCACCGCGCCGGCCAGCATTTGCGAGCTGGTGAAGCCCAG